>NZ_BAAIGE010000003.1:0-33754 GCF_054653455.1 Halolamina salina
TCCCATACCACATCCTCCTGAGTCGGGACAATTCGACCGCTCAGGGCTCTCTATCCATCCTTCAGTCTCTGAGCCGTTGGTCTAACCAGCGCTCAGTCTGTACAAGGTGGTCCGCGTGAATCCGCACACGGGCACGCTCGGAACCGAGAAGGACTCCGAGTTCCGGTGCGGGACCTGCAAAGCGCGTTGCACCCGTAGCCCGTCCGACGGCACCGAGTACGGGCACCTGATCGGCTGCCCACACCGTCCGGACGATCTCACGATCGGATCCTCCGGAGGCGGGCACTACTACCGGCCCGATTCGGAGTCGGTCTCCGGAGGTGAGTCGGCTTGACCGAAGCCTTAGGCCCAAAGGCCGGTGAAGTCGGCATCCCCGTCGACGCCATCTGTATCGGCTGCTCCTCGAGCGGTCGCGATCGGAAGACGACGAAGCGGGTCACGCTCGACGAACTCGATGCCGAGGATCCCGATGAGATTAAGACCGGGACGTTTCGACACGTCTGCCACGAGTGTCAGACTGCGACGTTCTGGAACGTCGTCGACGTTCGTCACGACCTGCTGGACGATGATCGGGGTGGGTCGGTGTGAGCCAGCCTCGACAAGCGCCCGCGAATCACGAAGCGGACATGTTCTGGTGGTTCACCGAGAACGGTCTCTCTCCCTATCACGCGCTCTGCCAGCTCGTGCTGGCCGGTGACGGGAAGATCGAGACGCAAACCGAGATCGGCGGCCGTACCTGGGTGATCAAGATCTACTACTCCGAGAGCGGGATCGCAGCACGACCCGAGGATCCGATCGACGGACGCCTCTGGGAGCTGAACCTCCACGCCGACGGCCCCGATGAAGCGGGCGCCGACTACAACATCTCCCCGCGTTTCGACGGGATGGAGAAAGCCTCAGACGGTGAGGAAGCCAACATCCCGTGGTGCGGTGGTGACGGTGTCGACGTTCACGTCCAGGGCAGTAACCTCGGCCTCGAGGAGTACCAGTACCTCCTCGCCCAGTCGGTCCAAGCTCTCGCCGATGCAGTTGGGAGTGACTTCAGCCGTTCCTATTTCAGAAACATCCGCGACGACAGTAGCATCGTCACCTGCGAACTCTACGTCCGACTGATGCGGGAGTACAGCCGGAAGCTCACGCGCTCGGACGGCGCGTTCTACCGATTGATGCACCTGATGAACACCCGAGACAACACGACGTGGGCGTACTCGGGGAACAATGAGGATGGCGTCGCGAAGCGGCACGCCTTCGAGGTTGGCCCCTCCGCCAGCCACGAAATGATTCCCGGGAACCGTCTGGGGAAGCGTCTGAAGTGTTACCACCCGAAGCACATCCGCGAAGAGGAGAGCAGCGACGACGCGCTCTCCTCACCGAAGTTCGGGGTGGCGTTTCACAAGTCCCTGAACGACCACGACTCGGTCCGATGGGGGGATCGCGACGACCTACTCCGGGAACTTGAGGAGACAGTTCACAACGTTCTGGAGTGGTCGGGCATCCCGATCCAACCGGACGAGACCGTGTTCGTCGAAGACGACCACTTCGGGATATCCGAATCGGAACGGGATATCGCGATCATCTCTGACCCAACACCCGAACTCGAGGCCGAACAGGAGCTCTTGGTCGCTCGTACGCTGAACGATCTGATGCCGTCCTCCCAGTCTGTCCTGGAGCGACTAGCGACGGACGGCGGCCAGCCCGTTCAGCAGGTAGCCGACGAGACCGGGTACTCCATCAGCCAGATCTACCGTGCACTCGCTCAGCTGGGCGATGACGTGATCGAGAACGACAACGGGCTGATTCAACTCCAGAGCGAGAAGCTACGCCAGGAGATCGCTTCCGTCGTCGACCGGCTCGAGGAGCACGTCGTGAACGCGGGGAACCGCGTGGCGAAGCTCGCGCGTCTGGAGACACGGAGTGCCGCCGACAGCGCGTTCTCGAAGTGGATGGACAAGTACGGCGCTCGCTTTGTCAGGGACGACGGTGACGGCGACGACGGCGGCGTTCTACGCTTCGACATGGTGCTCTCCGAGATGAAGAGTCTCGACGCTCCGTACGTCGACGACATTCTTCGCGAAGGGCGTGAGGCGTGGACCTCGGCCGGTCGAGACGTATCCGAGTTCGCCCAGCTCCGCTACGAGGCTCCCGACGTACTCCACGGTCCGAACTCCCGGCGCGTGGGCTCGAAGATCACCTGGTAGCGCCGCGACTGACGAGAGGCATCACTATCCAACGGTTCTGTTCTTTATAAGTAACTCCGCGTCCCAGCGGCATATTCGTCCTTGGAGCGCTCTCGATCGTCCCGATCGATACGCTTGACCCGCCGCGACAGCGCGGTCCTCTCGCACTCGGTGCGAGGATCCCCTTAGGGAGTGTCCCTAAAAGGGACATCCAGAAAAATACCCCCGCACCGCTCAGCATCTCCAGTTGATGCACGGGAAGCGGAGGTTGTGGCTCCTTCAGGTTCCTATGATCTGTATGACTCCGACACCAACAATCAGTACCGAGAGGAAGGCAGCCAGATACTGTGCGTATCTTGGGAGAAGGTAGTTTACTCTATAGTAATCTCTGTCGTACACCATGAATGTATAGGCCCTAGCTCGTCTATTGCCTGATCTATTCCTTGTTTCGTAATCGTAGTCGCCATCTGACTCGTGGACCACCGCAGTGTCAATCCTTACCGCAGCATGGCCTCGGTGTGAAATCATATCCGGGTTCAGAGTCCCAGTTGTGCTCTCGCCTGGCTCCAATCCGAGGTTAATGCTTGCGTGCTCTTCCCCGTAGTCATCGTCTGATTCATCGAACTCTACCCGGGCAATCACTCTACCACCGATGGAAGCATCCGAGATATTCGTTGCCTCGATCACAAACTCTGGATTCTGATCTGTGAAATAGACAGACCGACGACGCTCGAGGTCGCCAGAAACACTCATCGATAGCATATCCTCACTAGCGTCGGACCTTTTCCGAAATGTAACCTCTCGACTGGCGGGCATGCAGGCTTCCTTGCCGCCTAGACAATGAATCCCCTACCTGGTTGAGTCCCTAACGGGACAGGGACAGCAAAATACACCGCACCGCCCCCCACCGCACGCAGAAATCTCCAGTTGAAGCAGATGAAACGAAGGGGGGTTAGAAACGGTCCGCGAGAGCGCCCACCTTTGCCTTGACCACGCTGATCACGACGGCCGAGATCGCGACCACGGCGAGCACGATGCGGATCTCCTCGACGCCGGTGACGAGCAACTCTCCCCAGCTCCCCAGCGACGCGACCCACATACCGATCGGGCTCCGGCCGCAGCCCCAGCGCGTACACCAGCCGAGAACGCTGTGCAAGAGCGCCCATCCGAAGAACGTGAACGCGAACACGAGCGTCACCGCGCCCTTGACGCGATCGAGGCTCATGCGCTGCCACCCGCGAGCGCGTCGACGGCCCAGCGGACGAACCGCCGACCCGGCCCGCTGCCCTGTTCGACGAGGACTCGAAACGCGTTGCCCAGATGCTCGGTGATCACGCCCGGGTTCGGGTCGATCCAGCCGAACGCTAGTGCTGCCGCGATCGCGACCAGCGTTGCCGCTGTGTACGCGACCACAGCCGCGCCCAGCGACGCCATACGCGCGCCGGCGCTCTTGGCCCGGAAGAGGTAGAACACGACCATCAGGCACGCCACGGACGCCAGCGCGCCGCCCTGAACGCCGAGCATCCGGAGCACGTCGAGCACCGCCGACATGGCTCAGTTCTCCCCCTCTCCGAGGTCCAGTTCGACCTGCGTGTCCGGCGTCGATGCCTCGGCCTGCTGGGTCTTCTGGCGCTGATAGATCACGTACGCGACGATCCCCAGCACGATCAGCACGACCAGCCCGCCGACCTCGGCGAGCACACCCTGAAGCGCGCCGAGGACCGAGCCCGGCCGGATCGCTTCGAGCGCCATGATCGACGCGATCCCGACGGTCGGGATCGTCACCCACCACGGCACGTCGGCGCTCGTCCGGGCGTTGATCTGCCAGAGCCCGAAGAACACGGCGATCGCCGCGATCACCGCGCCGACGCCGCTCGCTGCTGCGTCGCCGAGTGCGAACACGGTCGCCCGCCAGATCGAGGAGATCGTCCCCGGCGAGACGAGTTCGAGCGCGGCGACGGCGACGATCGTCGAACCGACGAGGAGCAGAGCGTTGCCCCGGATGCCCGACGCACCACCGAACCGGCGCCCGGCCCAGAACAGGCCCGCGACCGAGATCCCGACCGCCGGCACGACCAGCACCAGCGGCGCCGACGAACCTGGCGACTGCTGTTGCGGCACCACGCCGCCGACGGAGTCAGAGCGGTCACGCTGCCGGATCTCGAACGTTTGTGCGGACGTGAGCCCCGTCGAGAACTGGACCGGACTCTCCGCGCGATCGGCGTCGATCTCGCGGGACTGCGTCACCGACCAGAGGACGTAGCGGTTCCCCGCGGTCGTGTCGTGGTAGGTCACGTCGACGGAGGACGATCCCGCGACTCCCTCGTCGGAGAACCGGAAGCGCGGCGCCTCCGGGTTCTCGACGTGGACCGCGATCTCGCCGTCGACCGGCTCGACCTCGAGCGGGATCGTGCGGACGCGCGCAGTGCTCCCCTCGTTCGCGTCCGCGAAGTGGAGGAGCTGATCGCCGCCGGAGTCAACCGTGACGTAGGCGCTGTCGCCCGTCCACGTCTCTTCAGCGGCGTAGTGAACGCGATCCATCCCGGAGAGATCGAGTGCGAAGTTCTCGCTACGATTCTCGATCTCGATCTTCGTGTCGAGTTTGTCGCCGTCGACGGTCGGCTCGAGCACGTCGATCGCGCCGTTCCGGACGCCGACCTTGTAGCCCGTCGCTCGGATGTCGATCTCCGAATCCGCGGCCACGTCGCCGAGTTGGACGGTCAGATCGGTACCGTTCAGCGTGTAGTCGTTCGTCTCGTTCCACGAACCGCCGTTGCGTCGGACCTCCACCGCGTTGATCTCGACGACATGCTCGTTGAACGTCAGCGTCGACTCGGCGTCGGCCACCGCGCTCGGGAACGTGTGCGAGACGTTGAACGACTCGGTCCAGCTCGTCGCTTCCACGCTGACGCTCTTCGTCGTCCCCGCGGCGTCGTGGCTGTACTCGAAGCCGACGAGGGACTCAGGCCCGCCGGCGGAGCTATTCGTCGTGACCGTGACGTTGTTCGTCCCCTCGCGGAGCCACGCCTCGTTCGTCGCGAGCGAGATCGTCTCGTTCTTGTCGAGGACACCGTCGTGGGTGGTCTCGTAGCCGTTAACTATCACACCGGGGTCTTCCGTCTGGGTTCGCTCTTTCAGGTCAACCTCAATATCCACGGCACCGCTCGTCGCCGATACCGTCACCGTGTCGTTGCTGACCGAGAGGCTCGATAACGTGCGTGTCACGCTCTCGCTCCCCGATAGCGTCCCCGAGTAAGACGCTTCAAGCGATCCGTCGCCGTCGATGTCGAGTCCGGGATCAGTCACCTCATTCTGTACTAACTGGATATCGGCCCAGTAGCCATCGAGAGCGGTGGTTCCGACGCTTCGGGTATACGTCGAGGACGTTGAGCCGTCCCAGTCAAATGCGAGCTGGAGGTGATCGTTAGCTCCGTCGCTGTCGGAGTTGGTAGTCACGAACTCAACCGTGTAGTTCGTGCCGGCAGTAAGCTCGATATTTGAGTCGAGAGGCACCGATTGACGGCCCGACGACCACGAGGGTTCCCACCCGCTTTTGACGAGAGTTCCCTCCGCCCATGTCGAATCGGGCGTCCCTTGGCTGATGTAAATGTCGACAGATGCGGAATACCCCGATCCGTCAGTAGCGCCAATGTACGGCCGCAACTCGCTGACATTCACGTTTTGATCCGGTTGGATCATAATCCCGGCCTTGATACCGTTCCCGGTGCCGTCGTCGCCGATCACATACCGGCTCGCGTCGGTATTGCCGTCTCCTTCGCCGTTGAGCGGGTTATAAACCGGAGCCTCGGCCGGTTTGAATGTCACTTCCGGGCTGCCGCTGGCCGGGCCAGTCGGATCGAGGTTGCCGCTGATGTCGAGCGTTGCTGTGTCGCCGTCTGATAGTGTATTCGCGGAAACGTTATCCCACTCGCTGTTAGTCACGCCCGTCACATTTATCGAGAAGTCGTCGACGCCGTCCAGCGAGCTCAGTTCGTACTGGTACTGCGTCCCGTTGCCGGCGGCGTCGCCGTCCAGCTTGATCCCGCCGGTGAACGTCACGCTGTTCGACGAGAACTCCGGGACGTGGAACACGCCGACTGTGCCCTCGCGCTCGATCGGTGAGCGCCACTCCTCGCCGCTCTCATGCGTCCCGTACGCGACCTTCGGGACGAACCCGACGCCCTTCTCAAGCACGTCGAGACCGACCGCAACGTCGCGGCCCTCGTGGACCTCGTCGTCGCGCAGCACGATCGCGACCTCGTCGTTCGCGACCACGCTCGCGTTCGGCCCCAAGTGCTCGTCCGCCCGCTCGGGCGTCGTGAGCACGACCTCGAGCGATCCCGCGTGCTCGCTCGCGTAAACTGCACCCTCGAGGTCGCTCGCGCGGATGGGCAGATCCGCGCCCTCGGGCACGTCCTCGCTTATCTGCCCGCTCCCGAGCGCGACCATGCCCTCGGGTCCGTCCGCAGCGCTCACGGGCGCCGGCACGACCGCCGCGCCGAACATCGACACCACCAACAGCGACGCGATGAACGTCGCGAAAGTTCGTTCTCGGATTCTCGTCATGTTTCTCCTCCAGTGTGTGCTGAGGTGCCGCTGAACCCCACCCCCGGGGGGTGCTCCCAGTTGAAGATTAAGCCACGCGCGCGTGCGAGGCCAACTGATCCCGCGATCTCGATCGGCATATCAGACCGTGGAGAGGTCGATCTTCGACGCGACCCCCGGGTTCGATCGCTTCTTTTCGATCTTCGCGAGAAAACGCGCTCTCGCGAGATCGTCGATCGACCCGTCATAGCCCCACCGCCTCGAAGTCGAAGTCGATGGAGACCTCCGCGTCGAGGCGGGCTCCGCGCTTGATGTTCGGCCAGTTGATCGAGGCGTAGTTCGAGTCGTTCCACACCATGGCCTCGCCCTTGCCCATATCCCGTGTGTAGCGACTCGTCGGGATGGGGCAGGTCTTGTCGCCGGGCAGCGTCTTCCCGATCGGCGGCGTCATGCCGTTCATCGTGATCCACCAGCGCTGCTTGGCGCGGAAGAAGTGGCTCACCTCCGAGAGCGCGTGCGAGTACGAGTAGACGCTCACACCCTTCTTCCGGGCGTCAGCGAAGTCCTTCGCGAAGTTCCGGACCTTCTGGTACTCTTCGTGCTCGTCCTTCTGCGCGTCCGGATCGAAGATGTTCCCCGCCTCGTCGAACATCAGCGAGGTCCAGTGCGTGAACAGGTCCGACTTGATCCGCCCCTGCACGAACGCGAACCACCACTGGTCCGCCGGCGTCGGCGACGACGGTCCTTCCTCGCCGACCGGCGTCACGCGCCCGGGCGGGTGGTACGCGAACCTGCTCACGTCCTCGCACCCGCGATGGAGCGGGTCCGGGAACACGACGTAGAACTGTCCCTCGATCAGCTGACCGAGGAGATCGAGCGGCGACGAGTACCGGATCACGTCCCGGCAGATGTCCTCGAGGCCGACCACGAACGACGAGACCTCGGGCGAGTTCGGGACGATTCGGACCTCCACCGGGATTCCCTCCGGCACCGCGATCGTCGCCCACGGTGCGAGCGGCAGCCACTCAGCGCGGTCGTTGGTCCCGCTGTCGTCCATCGTGTCCGCCAGCAGCACCGTCTCGTTGTTGACGCCCTGAAGCACCGAGGCGGTGAAGTCCATCAGCGTCGACTTCCCCGAGCCGGGTTTCCCGTACGCGAGGTAGTCGGAGCCGCCAGCGGTCCACGCGTCGATCGTCCGGCGACCCTGAGCCTTCGGCGCTACCCGGTGCCCATCGTCGTCGGCGATCCACTCCAGCACCTTCGCCCGTGGTCGGGGGAAGTCCTCGAGCGCCTCGTGGCTCGGGTACGGCTCGTCCGGGTCGAAGTCGACCTCGCCGACCAGCTGCTCGACGAGCTCGATCTCGCGCTCTCGCATGTGGACCAGCGGCGTGACCCATGCCGAGGGATACGTTGCGACGTTCTTTCCGCGCTTCTCGTTCAGCGCGAGGTACTTGTGGAACGGCGCGATCCCGAGCGACTTGTACATGTCCTGCCCGTCGTTGTGGTTGGGCAGCGTCGGATCTCCGCGTGCCTGAGCGGACTTGTCGTGCGTGTCGAAGACCTGCGACATCTGCTGCCGGATCTCCGACTCGGTCTGAACCTCGGTGCGTAGTGATTTGCTCATGAAGTGGGGTAGGTAGCTGGGCTGTGGTCGGTCGTCTCTCCGCCGGAGACAGCCTCTCCGGCGCGGTCAGCAAGCTCTGCGATCGCGAGGTTGAACGGCCCGAGCAGCTCGCTCGCGATGAACGTCTCCCGGAAGAACCGCGGGGCGCCGTCGTCGTACCGGCGCTCGATGAACATCTCTCGAAGCGGCTGCTCGCGCCAGAAGTCCGCTGCGAGGTCCTCGTCGATCTCGCCGAACGACGCTTGGATCGCGGTCGGGACCCACGTCTCGACCACGTCGTCCAGCGAGCCGAAGCCCTCGAGGCCGCGGTCGATCACCCACTCCTGGCGCTCGGCCGCCTCGGTGATCGCGGGTCGCATCGCCGGATCGCTCTGGACCTCCGGGTCCACCCGCATCGGGCTGTCCTCGTCGTGGTCGTGGGTGCGCTCCACCGTCGACCACCGGATCGAGCGCAGCGCCGACCGGCACGCCGGGATCAGGTCCTCGCTCGCGAGGACGGTTCTGTACTCGCGGGCGTGCTCGGGCTCGAGCGCAGTGTCGCCCTCGTCAACCCATCGGAACCGCTGGTCGGTGACGATGTGCGTCGAGAGCTCCGAGCCGGACATGAGCCGCTCGAGGTGCCACTCTCGATCGAGGTAGCCGAGCGTCAGCACCGACGCCTCGTGGCACCAGCGGAGGAGGTCCTCGCGGCTCTCGAAGCCCGCCAGCCATGACCGGATCAGGTCGCGCTGGTCACGCGAGAGCGTCTCCAGCGCCGCCCTCGTGGCGTCGGCACCGAACTCCGGCGGCGAGAGATCAGTCATCGCTCGCCGCCTCCGTGCGCGCCTGCTGGGCGCTGTCTTGGGTCAGTTCGGAGTCGAGGTCCTCCGGCACGTCGCCGTTGAGTTCCTCCATGACCTGCTCGAACCGGGAGAGCTCCGACTCCTCGGTCTGGCGCTTGTGCTCGGCGGCGTTCTTGCCCATCTCCTCGTGGTACTTCTGCCGGAAGTAGTCCCGATCAGCGACCTCGTCGAATTCCTCTTTCGCGTCGACGAGTGCGACCAGCACACTCCCGTACGAGGCCGGTGCGAGGTGCCACTCGGCGAACCCCTTCACGGGCTGGCCGGCGTACATCGCCGCCGGGATCGCTGAGACGAGCAGGCCGATCGCCGAGCTCGCGACCAGCAGGCCGCCGAGGAGCCAGCCGGCCGCGAGAATCCCGGCCGCCGGGATCAGTCGCTCCCACGCGACCGCGGTGAGCTGATCGACGATCTGGTCCACGGCCCCCGCATCCGGGTCTGTCTCCGGTGGCTCGTAGAGGTGCGAGAGCGACCAGCCCTCCCGCTTGACCGTCGTCGGGTCCGACTCGAACGGGTCCGCGAAGTAGATCGTGTCGTAGCTCCCTCGGCCCGGGAACCGGAGGCTCGGATCCTCGGTTCGCTCCTCGCCCCCGCAGAACAGGGAGAGCTCCGGGATCGCTCCTCGAGCCCGCGCGAGGTAGGGCGTGATCCCGTCGACCACGAGCCCGCGGACGCCGTCGACCTCCGCGACCTCGTAGGACTCGACCCTGACCGGGATGTCCCCCGACCCGTCCTCGTGGGCCTGCGGCGAGGTCATGTCGACGTGGACGACGCCGACGCTCTCCGTGTCGTCACCCCACCAGTTGATCGCCGCGATCGTCGCGAACAGCGCGACCAACGGGATGAGAATCCACGGCGCCTCAGCGACCGTCGAGAGCACCTGCTGGTAGCCCAGCACGAACGTCAGGAAACCGATCGGGAACGCCCCCGCGATGTAGAGCCAGATCGGGTAGCCCGGCCCTTTCCCGGCGCGTTCGTGCAGCCGGTGGGCCAGCTTCATGAGCGCAAGCGTGAGCACCAGCATGAGCAGCACGAAGCCGAGTCCCCAGAGTGCGAGGTCGCTGCGCGTGTCGATCGAGACCGGCTGCGCGAGCACTGAGGTCTTGATGTTGAACCGCCATGTCGCGTCCCCGTCTGGGCCGGAGACGAACATCGTCACGCGCTCGAGCTCGTCGTAGCTGGTCAGCAGGTCGATCGACTCCCGGTCGTACCCGCCCGAGAGCGTCACGCTCGTCTCCTCGACCGTCTGGTTCACCGCCGCCGGCTCGTACCGGACGTTCCCCTCCTCGTCCTCGACGCGGACCTGACCCTTCTGCCAGTACACCAGCTCCACGTCGAGTTCAGTCGTCGTGTCCCAGCCGAGGAACCCGCCGAGGTAGACCTCGTCGCGCTTGACGGTCGTCCCGCTGCTCAGGTAGTTGTACGTCGCCGGGTTCCCGGCCGAGGAGCCGAGTCCCGTCAGAGCGTACCGAAGCCACAGCTGGCCGTCGCCGTATCGACGAACCGAGGGTGGTGCGGTCTCAGACCCACGGACGCCCCGGTCCCGAAGCTCTTCAAGCGTGTAGGGGCCGGTCTCTACTGTCGTGTTCGCGGTCGTGTTGGCCGTCTCGTTCTCTTGGGCGGTGACAGTCGGCGCTCCCGCAGCGACCGCGAGAAGCGCGAGCAGCGCCACGACGGCGACCACACCGCGGGAGCGTCCCCGCATGTCAGTTCCTCACCGCCGTTGTGATCCCGAGCACTGCGACCACGATCATCGTCCCGCCGACGACGCCGATCTCGAGCCAACCGCCGAAGCCGGCGATCGCGAGGAACCCGAGCACGGCCTGTCCGACGCCCGCGGGCGAGGTCGCGACCACGTCGCCCACGGTGCCGATCAGCCCCGTGAACTCAGAGACCGCGACGACGATGCTGAACACCGCCGCCGAGAGCACGCCCACGACCGTCTCCGTGGTCCTCGAGGTCGCTTTCGGAGCGTCCTCGGTAGATCGGTAGTTGATCACCCACAGCGCGACCACTGACAGCAGGCCGCCCAGGGCCGCCACGACGGCGAGCGTCGAGAGGGGGATCATCGTCGATCGACCTCCCCCCGCATGCGGGGTGTCTGTTCGTCGTTCATCTGTTCGGAATCCGTCATGAGTTTGAGTTCCGTCGTTCGTTGAGGTTCTTCGCTATCCGATACAGCCCGTACACGGCCGTCACGAGGGCGATAGCCGTCGAGAGGCTCGAGAAGAGCCCGACCGGCAGCCACGCCACGTTCGGCGCCGCCGCCGCCAGCCTCGCCGTGACCATGTAGATCAGCCCGCTCTGGTTCAGGAAGAAGTCGAGCGCGAGCATGAGCGCGCCTCCGCCGTTGATCAGCAGATCCGCGCCCGCTGCGAACACTCCCCCGATCCCGAGAGCGAGCCCGCCGTCGCGCTTGCTCATGTGATGATCACCACCAGTCGGTAGGTCGCGTACAGCAGCGCTGCCGTGATCGCCGCCACCGCGGCGAAGATCAGTGCCGAGACCAACGGGGCGAAAACCCCGGCCGACTCCGCGATCCCGCCTATCGCACTGATCGGCGTGTCGACAGCGACCGAGACGAACATGTCCCCGATCTTCCCCAGCTGCGAAGCGATCTCCGAGCCGCCGCCGAGGAGCACTCCGCGAATCGTCGAGATGACGTTGATCCCGGAGCCCACGACCGCTGAGACCAGTCCGAGAATCCCGCCGACGAAGATCGACAGCACGACGCCGCGAATGTACCCGTCCGGGTCGTTCGCGAACTTCTCCATCGCGGAGCCTCCGTTGGAGGAGCTCCCACTCGAACCGTCTCCGGAGGTGCTCCCGCTCGATCCGCCGCTCATCGTGTTGAGCGAGGAATCACTAGACAAAGCGAGACACCCCCCAGAGGATCAGGGACAGCGATAGCACGGTCACGAGCACTGCCATCGGGAACGCCAGCAGTCCCCACGATGTGATCGCCGTTCTGCCCGTCTCGATCGCAGCCTCTACCTCGCCCGCTCCGGCCTCGAACGGGGCGCTCAGCAGCTTCGCGTACCACGACCCGTAGCCCGAGATCACGCCGTTGATCCCGGTCACGATCAGATCGATGAAGGACGCGTACATCCACCCGAGGAGGGTGACGAACGTGCCGACGATCCCGGCCGCGAGGCCCTTCCGTCCGGTCCAGACGATAGAGCCCCCCTCGATGTACTGGTCCGGGTCGGTGTCGGCGCCGCTCATGTTACTCGTCCTCGTCGGAGAACACCGAGAGCGGGTTGATCTCCGTGTTCGTGATCCACCAGAGGAAGATGCTCATCCCACCGACCGAGACCAGCACCGCGACCGGGAACGCGAACGGCCCCAGCAACGACGCTGTACCCGTAGCCAACGACTCGGCGGAAGTCTCCGCGCCCGCGTCAGTGATGATCACCGGCGCGCCGATCGTCCCTCCGATGTAGTCAGCGATCGATCCCGTGAACGCGCCGATCGGCTCGAAGATCGTCGACTGGAGGTTCAGGATGAAGCTCGCGATCGCGATCCCGAGCGCCGAGAGCGACGAGCCGATCACCGCGCCCTGCGCGTAGCCACCGACGCCTTGCTCCTCGACGCCAGTAGTCCCGTCTTCGACCGCGTCTTGGGCAGTGTAGTCGTCGGCCATCCTACTGCCCCTGACCCGAGCCTCGGGCCTTCCAGATGCCCAGCGTGCCGACCACGCCGGTCAGAGCAGCCACGATCCAGCCGATCGGATCGCTCATGAACCCGCCGCTGTTGTTCGACATCGGTGCAGCACCGCCGCCGCCGGAGCCGGACGAGACCGCCATCTCGGTGACGATCCCCTCGTCCTCGGTCACGACCGCGTGGATGCCGATCTGGTCGCCCGCGCTAGCATTCTGCGAGATCGTCACCTCGGCCTCCATCTCGGCGTCTTGGAAGTGATTGGTGACATCAGTCCACGATACTTCATCGAGATTGTCCAGCGTCGGTAGCGAGGAGAGGTCGTGTGCGTACTCGACGGTCTGATAGGCGCTCTCCGGGTGCCGGACCTCGCCCACCAGCGTCCCCGCCTTGACTACGTCTACGTCGTACAGGCCTCCGGGAACCTCGAGCCCGCCAGCCATCTTGAAGCGATGGGAGTAGGTACCGCGCTCGACCGGCTCGATCGCCGCGTCCCAGTTACTCGCGGGCGACTCGTCTGCGCGGACCTGCGTCTTGTACTCGAGGTTCCGGATCGTCGCGTCGCTGAACTGCTCGGTCAGCGTCGAGAGCGACGTGATCCACGACATCCCCGTCGGCTCGACGAGTGTCTCCGTGACCACCGTCTCCTCCGCGGAGTCGTACACTTCGCGCTCGCCGAAGGTCCACTCCGTGTCGAGTTCGAGGTTCAGGCCGTGGATCGTCAGGTCCGCGTTGGCTTCGGAGATCTCGATCACGATCTCCTCGAGCGTGTCGAGGTTCGTCCCGCCGGACAGCTTCCCGAGCTCGACTTGGTAGACGATCCCTTGACCCTGTGTGGTCGCGATCGTCGACTCTGCCGCGGAGTCGGCCGCCGAGTCGATCGTCGTGACGACCGACGCACCGCCGGCGTCGACGGCCTTCACGTTGACCACTGCGCTGGCCTCGAGCGTGTTCACGTCCAGGACCAACTGGAGCATCTTCCGCTGCTCGCCGGAGTCGATCGTGAAGTTCGAGAACGTCGCCGAGGCCACATCGCCGCTCGTCTGACTCGAGGTCGAGACCGTGAGCGCGTCTTCGGCGTCGCCGACGGTGATCGAGCCGGCAGTGCTCGAGGCGTCGGTCGTCCACTCTTGGGCGTCGAGCGCGGAGACGGGCTCTTCCTCGCCGTCGGCGTTGGTCCGCGTCACGTCTCGCGGGAACGCGGTGTACTCGCTTGTGTCGATCTCGCTAGGGTGGAAGCCCACAGGGTTGTGGGTCTCGTCGTCCGCCTCCGGCGGCTCGGCGAGGACGGCCCCGAACTCCTCGGTGAACGACTTGATGTTCCCGTCGTTGTCGACGTAGTCGAGCTCGCCCATGTCGGCCACGTCGTGCTCGGTCACGCGGAACTGCGCGCCCGTGAGCCGCGGCTGGGGCGTGTACTCGCTGTCGAAGTTGGGAACGAGGTCCTGCTGTTCGGTCTCGGACTGGGCGGCTGCCGTACCGGCCGTCGCTGCGGTCGCGGCGGCGGCGCCGACGCCGGCGAGGAACGCTCGCCGACCCATCGGCGTGTCCGAGATCGCCGGGAACGCGAAGGTGACACTCCCCGGGTGCGCGAAGTGTGCGGCCCCCAAGAACGCGTCTCGGTAGGTCGTAGTCGATGCTGTCTCGTCAGTAGTGTCTTCGGTCATGAACTCAGAATGGACGTTTCCGCCGTCCTCGGCGCGGTTGTCGTGCGTTTCTCGGAGTCCGTCGACGTAGGCGCGGAACCTCTCGCTGAGGTCGATCCCCGTCGGCGACCAGCTCGGCGTCACGCTGCGGCCCCCGCTGGGTCAGCGCTGTCGTCGACGCCGGCGCCGCGCCGAACTCGGTACTCGACCGCGAGGATCGCGAGGATCGAGACGATCACGGCGACGCCGACGCTCGCGACTAGCGCGAGATCGAGCGTCCAGTACGGCCCGAAAAACCCGTAGTCGTAGTAGGTCGTTCCCCAGCCCGCGCCGTCCGGGTTCTGATAGACGCTACCGTTCGGTTCCTCGTAGAACTCCCCACCCGCCAGCGCGATTTGGAACAGCACCGACTGGGCGATCAACGGCAGCCCCGCCGCCGCTACCAACTGGCGCGCCGACGCTCGAGGTCGGAGTCGATCCCGGATCATGCCAGCCCCACGATGAACTCGGCGCCGTAGTACGCGATCACGAGCATCGAGATCGAGAGCAGCATCGCGACCACGATGATCAGCGAACGGGCGAACTGCCAGAGGAGTCGGTTGAACTCCTCCATCGCGTCCGCTGCTGATCCGAGCCGCTCTCCTGCCTCGAGATCGACCCCACCCTCCGGCTCTGGGAGATCCTGCTCGCTCTGTGTTGCCGGGAGGTCGCCCTCACTCATACTGGATCAGGTCCTCGTCGACGCCGACCTCTTGCAGCGCGTCGGTGAGCGCCTCCGAGGTCTCCTCTGACACCCCTCGGATCACGACGCCGGGCTCTCCGGCGTCGGGCTCGCGCGCTCCGCATCGCGGGCAGAAGATCGAGTCGTCAGGAATCTCGATCCCGCAGGCTGAGCAGGTCGTCGAGGACGGCGCGATCCGGTCCGCGATCCGCTTCCGGACCGTCCTCACCATCGCCGCCTCCGGCGCTCCCAGCGCTGTGGGTCGTGCCTTTTCTCCGCCGTGTCGGGCTCTGTCTCAGAGCCCCGAGTGTCGTCGTCCATACTTGTCGTCGGCCGAGCCGCTCGGCCGATACTCGCGAATGGCAACGACAGCGCCTAAATCGCAGAAAATTGGGGGGAATCTAATAGACTTTATGAGAATCTGTTCGGTTCTCCCGTTTTATGATAGACCACGAGAGTCGAGACGTATGGGCATCGAGGAACGATTCGCGGACTGCCGGACCGCACAGGAAACCAAGGGCAGCGTGACGGTCACGATCCCCAGTCCGCTCGCCGAGGAGTGGGAGATCGAGCAGGGAGACCAGATACCGTTCTACGCGGAGGAGGGCGACGACACGGCCGAGATTCGCCGTCCCGGGAAGCGCGACGACTGAGTTCTAGAGAATATTCTCATAGAAGACACTGAAAGCAGCTATCCCAGAAGCAACTGTGATGCACATAAGGGCCGCAATAAGCCCGAAAAACACAATATAAACCCTGAGCGGTGAGCCACCAAACCCGGACGCGAACGGCGTTATCGAGAATATTGCAGCGAGGCCCATGAAGGATACTGAACCTAACACCAGAACAATCCCCAAATTGAGTGATTCTATTTCGAACAGTTCCCTCAGATTGGAGAACGCTACGAGAAGTAGAGCAAGCGCAGGCAGTGATAGAGCGATGAGACGGAGTAGATCGCCGTATGATGCCGGGTCGGCCATGTCAAACGGTCGGAGATGGTATTGTTTAGGCTTTACCCTGAGAGGCCGAAAACGATCGAACCCACGCCTGTACTACGCGAACCCCGCCTCCTCGAACGCCTCGTTCACGACGCTCGGCGTCGGCGCGTTCAGGTAGGGCTCGATCGCTTGGAACGAGTCCCAGCCGCCCACCTGCATGACCACGCGAGGGTTCATCTGTCGATCGACGAGGAGCCGCTGCGCGAAGCGCCGGCGGAGATCGTGGCTCGAGACGTAGCGGAAGTCGCCGTCGCCGGTGGCCTCGGCCGCGCGCTCGGCCGTGCGTTTGACCACCGCCCGGACGCCCCGCTCGGAGAGATCGACGAGCTGCTCGTGGCGGCCGATGTCCTCGGCGGTCTGGTAGCGGTGGATGTCGCCCTCCACGTCGCGCGGGAGGTAGGCGTCCCGGGGCTTCCCACCGCCGCCGGTCGTGTCCTTCCCCTCCGGAACGCGGAGCCGGAAGTGGTCGCCGTCCTCGGTCCGCTTGACGTGCTTCGGGCAGATTTGGGGAATCTCGAACGCCCGGAGGCCGACGTAGCCGCCGAGTTGAACGATCAGGTCGTCGCGATGGCTCGAGGCCGCGCGGCGGAGCTCCTCCAGCTCGTCGTCGGTGAGCCAGCACTTGTACTGATCCGGCTTGTTGGTGGCCTCCAATCGCATAGAGCCTTGTAGAAGAAGATCGCACATAATGGGTGAGAACCGACCGGGTTTCGGCCGTGATCGGGGCGGGTTTGCGGGGGGTCGCTTCCGACTTGTGCAAGAAGTAGGTTGAGTCAGTCCGATAGACTGTCCCCACTAATTTCGTTGACCGTTGAACTAACCGTGATTTTTATGATCGGGACGAGCCCAATTGCCCAATATCAATGAGGGCTGGCGAATTTTTCAGGGAGAAGTTCGGGGTCCTCTTTTGGCGTAGTTCAGAACGCCGAGAAGACCTATCTAAATCGAAAGCCCTCGAAATCACCGAGTCTGATCTAAGCAGGTGCCAAAAAGAGACGAGGTACCTACGGGCGGAAATCGACTGTAGCGACGACGAGATGGTCGAGAAACGCGTCCACTCTCTAAGAAACCAGATCCAGAGCATAGACGACACGCTCGAGTCTATCGAAAAGGAATACTAACAGAGGATATATTACGGAAGAAGGTATTCCATCAGACAACATCTTCTTCCATGAGTCAGCTTCCTTCGTTTATCGATCGTCAGGAAGAGCTACGGACTGTATTTGACGGAATCGAATCTTCTAGTGGGTCTTTCTACTCCATAGTCGGGCCTAGTGGTCACGGGAAAACACGCTTTCTCGAAGAAATCAGACAGCAGTACGCGGATGAAGACGACGTCTTCGTCCTCGATTTCCAGTTCAACAGCGGGCTAACTAGTATCAAACAGTTCGGGGCAGAATTCCAAGAACGGTGGAAAGAAGAAGTTCCGTCGGGAAAGACGAAGAGGGCCAAACAGGCCCTTCACCGGGTAATTCGTTCTAAGTACACGGACCCCGCCATCGACCTACTCTCTGCCGGAGGCGGCGCAGTCGTACCCGGACTTAGCACTCTCTCAGTGGGTAAGCACCTCCTCCCCGAAGAAGATTCAGACTCTAACGTCCCACTGTACGGAGAAATCTTGACCGACTTCCTCGGGGAATTCTCTAACCTAAACCCCGACTGCACGCTCTTGGTCCTCCTAGATCACTACGATCGAGTCGAAGCTAGGCAAGAGGAGTTCGACCGCCTCTTCAAAAGTCTCTCAAGAGACCTTCCGGAGAACGTCGTCTTCTGTGTTGGCTCTCAACGAAGATTGGCTACAGAGCACGACATCCCGATCACTACAGTCGAACTAGGTGAATTCGACACGGAGGAAACTGAAGCGTACCTATCGGAAGCAGGACTCGACCCATCGGAGGAAGAAATCTCAGAAGTCGTAGAAGTCACCAAAGGTAATCCTTACTACCTGAATCGGTTTGCCTCGATAGCTGTCGAAAGTAGCGTCGAGTCCGCACTCAACGACCTCCCAGAGTCTCAGATTCACAGCTACCTCGAGAGTGAATTCCTGAACGAACTCGCCGAGGACCAAGAACGATTACTTCGAAACATCTGTGCTCTGTCGGAATTCCGTCGAGATATTGTCTCAAAACTTATTGGGGAGGATACAACGAAAACGAGGAGAGAACTACAGAGCCTCTACCGCGAATCGGTGCTCGAGAAGATCGGCCACCACTCGTATCCGGTCTACAAACCACACGATCTGCTGCACGATTATCTCAGGAACTCTATATCTGAAGAACGTCTCGCAGAACAACACAGGGAGTGTGCCACAATATACGCGAACGACGTGACTGAAAGCCCTCTAATCGACGTTCTGGAGGATTTTCTGTGGGACTTTGTTCTGGGAAGCAACCCTAATTCCGAGGCAGTCGAAGAGTTTGCACGTACCACGGGGGATCGGTTCGCTACCGGTGTAATGGTTGACTTACACCTTGACCAAGTACCAACCAAGGAGTCGAAAGAACAGCAACTGGTGAATTTACTCCAAGATCCAGCTGTAAACGAAGACGAAGCGGAAACTAGTCTATCGCTCTACTACAGTGGGCAGGAGGACGTAGACTGGTCAGATGTCACCGAACGAGCGAACGGCGACGATCAGAGTTCAAAGCCTGTCGAAGAAATTCTGGAGACCGAGACAGACAAACCGCCGGAGAAGACCCTAGTAACCGAAGTCGCGAGAGCCGTCACCCTCGCGGGATCGTTGGAGGACCACAACAAGGACGACAAGATCGAGAAGACGTTCGAAGAGATCACCGAGACGATTCGCAGACTAACGACCAACCAAGACATCCATCTCGTAGCGGGCCTCGGGTACCTCATCTCGAAACTCGCAGAAGCGATGTTTTATGACAGCATCGGCGAGACGAACAAGGAAGACACAGCCCGAAACGAGGCGAAACAGTTCATCCAAGACTTCTACGGGCTTAGCCAAGACGACTATATATTCTGTAAAAACCTGCTGAAGACCCTAGACTATCACCTCCAGAACCCCGATCTCGATATCTCTGTTGACCCCGAGTCGGACCTCGAACAGGCCATCGAAACCCGAGGAGTCTACGGAGGAGCACAATCCGGGTTCCGGAGCATGATCGTTGAGTTAGCCTCAGATCTGAACCAAGCCCGGCAAGACAACGATCCCCTCATCCAAGACAGGCAAACCCTGAAAGACGCCAGTCGTGAAGCGGCGATCTACTTCGCGAACGAGGATCACGACGTAATCGCCGCGGTGATTCGCGATCTTGGAAACCTCGTCGAGTACGCACTCAGCTCTGACGGCGTGGCGTCTAAGGACGACATTGATTACGCCTTTGAGGACACGGAGTTCGCCGACCAACTCGATCACGTCTTCTCGACCGTGGAGTGGCACAGCGAAGAGTAACTGGCTTTGCCCACCAGTGATCTCTGCACGAAGAGCCGTCGTCTCAGAGGCTATTGGTCGTTTGCTGGGTCTTCCGCTGATACTTTCCACTGCTTGCCACCCTCAAGGGCTGTCCGAATGCTCTCGGCATCAAATCCTCCGCGCCATTCGGAACCATTCGGAACTGCAGGGGTTCCACTTATGGAGTGTTCCGTTGTCTAATCTGAGTAGATGCTGAGAGACGGGACCGTCTTCGACGAAGACCACCTCCCACGGGAGATAGTTGGCCGAAACAGCCAGATGAACGAGGTCACCGACGCTCTCGCGCCGATCGAGGACGGCTTTCGCGCCGAGAACTGCTACCTCTTCGGGCCGAGCGGTGCCGGAAAAACCACGGTCGCCCGAGCTGCCGTACGGGAACTCCGGCGCGAGGTACTCGAGGTCCCAACGGCATACGTGAACTGCTGGAAGGAATCGACGCGTTCCGGCGTCTTGGAGCGTGCCGCGAAGGACCTTGCCAACGCGGCCGTGCCGAAGAATGCCCCAGCGCGGGATTTGGTCGATAAGCTGGAGTCGTCGCTCGACTCGCCGAGTGTGATCATTCTCGATGAAGTCGACCAGCTTCGCGATCCGGACACGCTGTACGATCTCCATTCGATCTACGGGCTCTCTTGGATTTGCATCGCGAACCGCGAGGTCGACCTCCTTGCCCGCCTTGAGGAGCGTGTCCGCTCGCGAGTCTCAGTTGGATATCGGGTTCAATTCGACAGATACACTGCCGACACAGTGACGGAGATTCTCGCCCGACGCGCCAGTCAGGGTCTCGATCCGGGGGCTGTCGAGCGCGAGACGCTGAAGGAGATCGCCGAGATGGCCGACGGCGACGCTCGTCGGGCCATCACGGCGCTGCGGGTTTCGGCACGCAAGGCAGCCGACGAGGGACTGTCGTCAATTCCACGTCGTCTCGTGCGCGAATCAGTTCTTGACGCCGAAGAGGAGGTGCGCCAGAAAGCGATCTCGAAGCTGAACGACCACCAGCGTGTCCTCTACGAGTGTCTTGAGGAGGCCGGTCCGCTGATCCAGAAAGAACTCTACGAGCACTACAAGCGAGAACACCCCGACCCGATCACGCTCCGAGCGCTTCGAGAGCGGCACCTTCCGAAGCTCGAGCACTACAACCTGATCACCACAGATAGCGAGGGAGGTGCGAAAACGTACCAGATCGTGGAGTAGCCTCCGGAACACCGTTCGGAACTACCGTCTCCGCGTCCCCGTTGGGCGGTTTTGGCCTATCCGGAACCGTTCGGAACCTCCCGAGAGACACTCTTGGAGCTGTTCCCGGTTGTTGGAGATATGCTACACCAGAGGAACGACTCCCCATCATTGACGATCCCTGAACTCCCGTCACTCGATTCAGGTATTACGCTGGTCGAAGCTGAGAACGACCCGCGTCTACCTCTTCAGACCCTGATGGTGGACCGCCTGTTACTCGAAAGTGGTCGCGCAGTCTGGGTCGGGACCGGGCGATATTGCACGACAGACACGCTCGCCGAGGTGTCTCCGGATAGACGGGTGCTCGAACGGGTCGACGTGGCTCGAGGATTCACTCCCTATCAGCACACCGCGCTCATCGGAAACCTCGAGGCGAATCTCGGCGAGAACACCGAGGTGGTCGTGTTACCGGACATCGACGCCCTGTATCGAGGGAGTGATCTCCAAGGTGATGACGGGCAGGAGATGTTGGTTCGTGCCCTTGCCAAGCTGGCCGGGGTAGCCCGTGAGTACGAAATTCCGGTTCTGTGCACCCGTTCGAAGGCGGACGGGTTCAGCGAGCCAGTCGAGACCGCGGCGACATCGACTCTCGCCGTTCAGGACACACCGATGGGGCCGCGGTTCGTCGGCGATGAGTTCGAGACGATGGTCTACGAGCTGGAGGATGGCTGGGTTCAGACGACGATCGCGTTCTGGCAGGAGGTTCTCCAAGCCCGCCAGCCGATCCACGAGACCGCCAACATCTCTTCAGGGGTGTTTGCTCGTGGGACGGTCTAACCCAACGTACCGCGACAGTCTCCGGCGTCTCGAGGAGCAGTGGGGTGACTTCCGCCGGGCGCTCCGGTATCGTGACCAGCAGCACTGGGACGACCTCTGGGAACAAGCCGCTGGACACGCCGACGCCGCAGGGTACCAGAACACGGAACGGAAGCTCGATCTGGTCCTGATGTCGATCGTGCTCGCACAGGAGCGTCGGATCGCTACGCTCGAGGAGGAACTAGAGGGTACAGAGTGACCTACTGTATCGATTTCCCCGACGAGGAAACCGCAGTCGAGTGGTCGCTTACTGAATCCGGAGCGGAGCGCGAGGAGGTGAGCTACCGGCCTCGGTTCTACGTCAACACTACCGACGGTTCGCTCAACGAGGTCGAATCGTCGATCGGCGCGCATCCCGAGGTGGCCGAGGTCGAGAGGGAAGAACATCGCCCCGGTTGGCGCCACGATGCGTGCGAAATGCTGGCCGTAGAGGTGATGAATCTGGACGTGATTCTGCGGTTAGCGTCGACGATTACGCAGTTAGGCCGACCGGGAGAGTATCGCTGCTACAACGTCGACCTCTCGCCGGAGTTCCGGTACTGCGTCGAGACCGGCACCGATCCGGCGCCGGCCCGGGAGCCGACGATGATGGAACTCGAAACGCCGCCGATAACGGAGTCAGGTGGCCTGAGGTCAGTGACAGTGACGGCCTCGAGTGGGGAGACGTACGTCCTCGAAGAGGATCCGTCGACGATCGCCCGTGACGTGGAGGCGCTGATCCAGGAGCACAATCCGGATGTCCTGCGAGTTTCCACGGCCCAGTTGATCCCCCAGTTGTTCAACGCCGTCGACGACAAGCCGCTCCAACTGGGTCGGGAGCCGGGGTACACACAGTTAGCGACGAAGAGTACGTACGAGAGCTACGGCCGGATCGGACACTCGCCGGCTCGATACAACGTTCCGGGCCGCGTGCTCGTCGACGCCTCGAACTCCTTCTTTCTGAAGGAGGCCAACCTCCACGGGATTCTCGACCTCGTAGAGCGTTCGCACAAGCCGCTACAGGAGGCGTCGTGGGCGAGCATCGGGAACATCCTCACCGCCATCCAGATCCGCGAGGCGCTGGATCGGGATGTGCTCGTCCCCTGGCGTGCGTGGCGGCCGGAGTTCTTCAAGAGCGCTGCCACGCTGGAGGAGGCCGATCGTGGAGGGTACACGTTCTCACCGGATGTCGGTGTTCACGAGAACGTCCACGAACTCGACTTCTCCAGCCTCTATCCGAACATCATGTGTACGCGGAACATCTCGCCGGAGACGGTCTGCTGTGACTGTCACCCCGAGCGTCAGGACGTGTCGGGATTGGGGTACTCGATCTGCCCGGAGCCGGGATATCTCCCCGACGTGCTCCAGCCCCTGATCGACGATCGGGACGAGATCAAGCGCCGGATTCGCGAGGAGGACGGCGACACCGAGGTGCTCGAAGGAGCATCGTCGGCGATCAAGTGGATCCTCGTCTCCTGCTTCGGGTATCAGGGGTTCTCGAACGCGAAGTTCGGCCGGATCGAGTGCCACGAGGCAATCAACGCGTTCGCTCGTGAGATCATCCTTGAGGCCAAGGCGACGTTCGAGCAGCACGGCTGGCGCGTCGTCCACGGGATCGTCGACTCGCTCTGGGTGACGCCGATGGACGATCGCGAGCAGACTGGCCTGGAGGCGGTCGCCGAAGAGATCAGCGAGGACGTGGAGATCCGGCTGGAGTACGAGGCCGCGTACGACTGGATCGCGTTCTGCCCGCGGCGCAACGACGACGCCGGCGCGCTGACGCGATACTTCGGGAAGCGAGCCGGAGAGCCCGTCGACGAGGCGTCGAGCTACAAGCGTCGCGGGATAGAGGCACGGCAGCGATCGACGCCGGAATTCGTCGAAACCGCGCAGTTGGAACTGATGCAGGAGTTCGGACGAACGCGCTCGCCCGAGGGGGTGTGCGAGCGGCTCCGAGAGTTTATCGAGGAACTCCGCACCGGCGACGTGGATCCGACTCGACTAGCGATCACGAACCGCGTCTCGAAGCGCGTGGAGGAGTACACACAGACGACGAAGAACGTCGCCGCACTGGAGCGCGCGTCCGATCTCGGCTTGGAGAAGAACCCCGGGCAGGACGTGGAGTATGTGGTCGTCGACGACGAGAAAGACGGTCGGGCTCGCGTTGCCCTCCTACACGAGGAGCCTGAACGGTACGACGCCGATTTCTACCGGGATGAGCTTTGTCGAGCGGCTGAGTCCGTGCTCGCACCGGGTGGTTTCCGACGCAGCGACATCGAAGAGCAGTTGGCTGAGCGGGTGAACGGCTCCGTGTCTATGTTTTGATTCTTGTCTCCCTACTGGTTTTGACCCAGTATCGGCCACGTATACTTTGGGAGGGTACAAAACCGAACTATTCAGTATTTCCACTTTCACCGTGCTCCAGCCAAGTTTATTCTTCAAACACAGGAATCATCGTCTAATGAGTTGGCAACACCACTTTGATCGAGCTAGAAGATCACCCGTTCCAATCGATATAGACAAGGAGGAGGTAGGTCCGATTCCTCCAAGATTTGAAGCTCAAGGGCCGGGCATCAAGGGCCTCTGGAGAGTCTACGAGTGCGAAGAAGGGTTGGATCAGATGCAGATCATCGAGTTACCATCGAAGTATCGTGTGTCTGTTTCTAACCCTGTGTCAGATGATAACCAGATATCTCAGCCCGTACCCCAGTCGTCAAACGGAGCTGAGTCTTCAAAAGGGAAAGTTCTCGCAGCACTTGCCCTAGGTGGTATTGGACTTGCTGCCCTTGGGAAGGTTTTCGGCGAATCACGTAGTAGTACAGCTCCGGATCCAGAGCAAGCCCACCGGGTCTTTATCAGCCACTCTTGGGCATATGAGGAGCACTTCGAGGAGGTCAAAGAACTCCTTGACGATGCAAACGGCTTCGAATACTTTGACCACAGCGTTTCCTCGGACGACCCACTTGATGCTCGGCTTCCCAATCACCTCCGGAAGAAAATCCGAGATCAAATGCGTTCGGCTTCTGTCGTACTCGTGCTATCCGGGATGTACGTCACGTACAGTGATTGGATCCAAGAAGAGATTGAGATGGCAAACGAGATGGAAAAGCCAATTATTGGTGTGATTCCTGCAGAGAATGACCGTGTCCCCGGAATTGTTCAGGATCACGCAGTCGAGCTTGTTGAAGCCGACGGGAAGGCGATCCTGAACGCGATCGACGAATATGCAACATGAACGACGATAGTGAATCCCCTGATTCCGATCAAACGGAATTGATTGACCAGTATACAGCCTATGTGAACACGACGCTGAACGTCAGCAACCGGCGTATGCGGAACAACCGATTTTACGTTCTGTTGCTCTCTGGGACTCTTGCTGTCCTTTCTGTACTTACGGATACCCAGATAATTGAGGAGGTAGGCCTACTGCTTGCCGGACTTCTCGGATTCGCTCTTTGTATCCTCTGGTATCTCAGTATCGTCTCTTACAAGCAGCTAAACAGCGGGAAGTACAAAGTAATCAACTCGATGGAGGATGATCTTCCGGCGGAGCCGTTCGCCGACGAATGGGAGATTCTCGACGAGGGTGATAATTGGAGAAACTACATCACCCATACTCGTGTTGAGCGGAAGATTCCGTTTGTCCTCGCTATTCCTTACCTCCTTATCTCTGTTTACGCACTTTCCCAGATTATTTGAGGTTTATTTCGATGCTATGACTTCGATTCCAGAAGCTTCGTGATGAGGACAAGACCTCCGCCTAGGAACCATGTTGCACCCCCGGAAGCAGCGAGGCCGGCGCCTATCACGATGAGTGCGGCATCGGTCAACTGGATCGATAGTGCGGAAGTTACTGGATCAGAGATGGCGACCATGACGATCAGCGCCCCGAGGAGCATGAACCCGACTCCGAGAAACCGGGTCACCTCGAAAAATTCACGCATCTCTTTGTTGAACCGGGCGAGCCGGTCCAATTCGGGCGGTATTGGGTTCTGAATCTCCGTCGGTGGGAGGCCCCAAACATCTGCTCCACCCACCTGCTGCTTTATTACTCGATCGTCCTCCTGAAGGGCGTTAAGATGCTCTCGAACAGCCGTATCACTCAGGTCGACAGCACCTGCTATATCCCCGGTTCCAAGTACTAGCTTGTCGCTCTCCCGGAGGACGTTCAGCAGTTCTTCTGGATGGGTTCCGTTCCCGTCGTGCGTCGAGAGGATTCCATTCTTGGTCATGCTCATTATCGGAACAGTGTCTGGACCGCGACTGCGGTGACGAGTACTACTCCCACTATCCCGGCGAACAGATACAGTACACCCATGAGAGTGAAGTTAAATAATTCACTCGTTGCTACTGATCCGAACACGAGCATCACGATGCCGCCGATGATGAGCGCGAAGGCGGCCTCGATCGCTTCTACAAACTCACTCATTGTGATCTATCCTCCATTTCTGGGGTTTTCTCTTCGAACATCGCATCTTCCACTAGTGTAGGTGGCATAATAGAGCCTATAGACAGTTTAGAACAGTTTATTCTATCACAGCGGGTTGGAGATCGCCAATCTATAGTTCGTGGTCGGAAACACGGGGTTCGTGTCTGGAAACCCGACGCAGGCGTTCGTTTTTCCGGATCACCCTTGATCCGAACACGGTCGGCCGTGGTATGCCACGGTGGGAGCCAACCGTTCAGACTCCAGTTCCAGAGAGGGTTGTCCGGAACTCGGCCCGGAACATCGATACCCGGCTGAGTACTGCGGTTCTCTCTATCCGGAACCGTCCGGAACCCGCCGGACGAGACTCTTGTCGGTAACGTGGCTGTGTCTAGATATGGCCACTAAGAGCCAGACCGAGAGCGGTCGCACAGCGGAGTTCGTAATCGACCCGACCGAACGCCTCGACGCCGAGTCCATCGACGACGAGACGCCGACGCACGTCCTCGTCCAGGTGAGCAGTAACGGACGCTCGCAGATGGCCATCGTCGCCGCCGGAGCTGCCGGCCGGTGGAGCTTCGACTTCCAGATTGACTCCTCCGGAATCGAGGTCGAGCGTGCCTTCGAGGAGGGAATCCGGACCAACGTCGAAGACCTGCCTGCGTGGATGGTTCCAGTCAAAGACGCGGTCGCCGGTCTAGTCCTGTCGGGGCAGTAGCGGTCAGTAAATGCCCCACGCAATGAATGCAACGAGCCCGATGCCGAGGAGCAGAACGAACAGCGGCGTCCAGATGATCAGCTTGTGGAGGGTCTCGTCGCGCATTAGTCTTCCATCTCTTCGATCCCGATTTCGTCGTCAAGCCATTGCTCTCCCTTCCCGCTCAATTGGTAGTACCCCGACTCGGCTTTCTCGACGAGATCGTGGTCTTCCAACTTGGACAGTCTCAGCTGCACTGTCGAGTACCCAATATCGTGCCCGTGCCGATTCAGATTCGCCCAGAGTGCCTTCGGAGGAAGCTCTAGATCGTGCTCATGGAGAAACTCCAGCACGACCGTATCGTTCAGAGACATCCACTCTGGCCGGGGGCGCATTCGAACCCACGGTACGACTGCTGGGGCTTATTTCCAGCCGTTCAAGAAGTTTGGTAGGTTATATACACTCTCGAAATAGGTCTTTTAGCCTAACAGTTAAGGTCCTCCATGCCGATGCACGTTGTAACGAAGGTCTCTCGCGGACCCGTCGGTCGCCGATGGGTCCATGCTCGAAAACTGAAGCGGACCCCGTGCTGGTGACACGGGTCCGCGCGGGCCTTCGTGAGACAGGCACGAAAGCCATGTACGACGACGCCGCGCCGGGGCTTGAAACCTCGGTCCTGACCGTCCCGCCGCCTTCTGAGCCGCGCGTTCAGAATGGTGTGTCTCGACCCAGTGCTCTCCTCCCTACCAAAGTCGGGAGCACTGGGCCGAGCACCACGGCCTCGCACAGCCAGAGCATCACCCTCGGAGAGGGTTATCTCCGGACTTCACGAGACCATGAGTTCCAACGCTTCTGACGACGAAAAACGTACCGACAGCGAACAGTCTAGCAACAGTATCATTGACGGCGGGACACGGATGTCGCGCGACCGCTTCGAGTGCTTCGAGTGCGGTTTCGCGGCGGAAGACCGGGAGGGGTTCGATACGCACGGCCTCGCGATGGCCTGCCCGAAGTGCAAGTCGCTCCGCGTCGAACACGTCTTCACTGACGACGACGATCTCATCGCCGACGGCGGCGTCTCGTGGTACGACCTCACCGCGTTCAGGCGCGACTGCCTGCTGACGCTCGCGCGGATGGAGAACGACGACGCGCGGATGCACGGGCTCGGGATGAAGGAGCGCCTCGGGGCCCGGTACGGTGACGAGATCAATCACGGGCAGATCTACCCGAACCTCGACGCGCTCGTCGACGCCGGACTCGTCGAGAAGAGTGCGCTCGACCGGCGGACGAACAGCTACACGCTGACCGACGCCGGCTGGCGGATGCTCCGCGAGCAACGGGAGGGGTGGGTTGAGCTGGACGTTCGGCGCCCCGCTGTCGCCGACGGGGGTGATGACGAATGAGCGACGAGGATTCGATCTGTGACGACTGCGGACAGCCGTACGACCACACGACAACTGCCGGCCCCGGGAAGACCAAGCGCTCCTGTGGCTGTGACACGGTGCTGAAGCCCGTCGCCGACGACACCGAGAACGCGTTCGCGAACAGCGCAATCCGGGCGATGAACGCGGCCGGGGACGTGGAGACGGCCGCGCGGATCTACGAGGGCACTCGCGGGCGGTTGGTCGCCGACGGTGGAGAAGACCGAACCGTCGTTCAGGTCGGTCAGTTCGAGACCTACATCCTGCCAGACGATACCGTCGAAGACCTCTACGAGCGTGTCGGGTACTCTTCGATCAGCATCGACACCGAGACGACGGCTCTCTGTCGCCCCTTCAGCGATCGCGGCGCGCCGACACCGCCCGAGGATGACCAGATCATCCCGTTCGACCTTGAGGGCGTGGAGTACGGCGACAAGCTGGAACTCTACCGGCTCCCGGCTAGTGAGCGACCGGCGTACCCGGAAGCCAACGACGACGAGAAGGAACTCGTCACCGACGGCGGCGCTCGCGAGGAGACGATCGAGAACTGGCTGGTGATCAATTGGCGCGAAGGAACGACGCGTACGCGGAAGTCGAAGCCCGACGCCGCGAAACTCGGCACCCACGAACTCGCGACGAGCCTCACGCTGAACGTCACGATCCCGGATGTCGACGTTCCCGAACTCGTCGCCGACGTGGAGGTGCCCCAGCCCCGTGTGGAAGCGTCCGAACTCTCCGACTTGGAGACCGAGGACAGTCCCGACTGGATGGACGTGGCCGACGAGATCGTGGATGAGCACCCGGAGACCGATCCGTTCGACGAGATTGATCAGCTCGTCGTCGCCGTCCTCGAGGACACGCCGGGCCGGCCGGACGTGGAAGAGGTGAAGCGGTACCTCCAGCAGCAGCTCCGAGAGCTTCAGCGAGGTGAGAACCAGTGAGCGACCGTAGTTCTCCAGAGGACGCTCAAGCCAATTCTCTCCGCGCGAATGCTACGACTCGTCCTCGGTCTCTGAGGCGTATCCGAGTAGACCGCCGATCGCTCCGCCAACTAGTGCTCCTCCGGGACCACCGAGGGTTGCTCCGAGCGTTGCTCCTGTACCCATCGCGGTTGCTGTTCTCTTGCCGCCTTCAGAGTCATTCTCTGCCATACGTCGGGATAGTGTATGAGTATGTAAAAATGACACTACGGCGCGGTGAAAGTGGAACCTCTGACTATGGCTCCGCTGGGGAGGCCCACCTTGACTAGTGAAAACGACTCTGAAGTCGACGACGACGATCCCGACGTTTCCGACGTGATGGACCAACTCGACGACCTGCGAGAGTCCATCGACCCCGAGGCCGACCTCGAGCCGATGTCACCTCGCGAGGCTCGCGAGGACTGGCTCGACCGGCAGGAAGAGAAAGCCGATTCGACGGTCCGCTCCTACGAGGATCGGACGATCCACTTCATCCGGTTCTGCGATCGCGAGGGAATCGATGACCTGAACGATCTGACCACCCGCCACATCAAGCAGTACGAGTCTGAGCGACTCTCGAAGGGGATCACCGAGTCTACCCAGAAGAACGAGTGGGGGACACTGGGCCGGATGCTCGAGCACGCCGCCAAGCTGAACGCGGTGCTGCCCGAGGTCGCGGAAGCGCTCGACGTGCCGGAGCTCTCGAAGGACGAGCGGGTCAACACCGAGACGCTACCCGCCCAGCGTGCGCTGACGATCCTCGAGAACCTCGAGCGGTACGAGTACGCTTCGCGCGAGCACGTCTCGTTCATGCTGATCTGGCGGACGACGATGCGGCTCGGCGCGATCCACGGGCTGGACCTCCGGGATCTCTATCTGGAGGAGGACGACCTCGGACGCCTTCGGCGCCAGCTGCTCGAGGACGGCTACACGCCCGCGGTCGTCGACGACGTGATCGACGAGGCCGAGACGCCGTTCATCTACCCCCGGCACCGTCCGGAATCGGCGTCGGACACCACGCTGAAGAACGGCACCGACGGCGAGCGCGTGATCAACATCTCGGACGACACCGCCGAGGTGCTCGAGGCGTACATCCGGGTGAACCGTCACGAGATCGAGGACGAGGACGGCCGGAAGCCGCTGCTGACCTCGAAGAAGGGCGGCGGCCGGCTGGCAGATACGTCGATTAGGAACTGGATGTACATCCTCACCCAGCCGTGTAACTGGGGCGGGGAGTGCCCGCACGACCGCGATCCGGAGGAGTGCGTCGCTCGCGAACACGGCCGCGGAAGCAAGTGTCCGAGCGCGCGATCTCCCCACAGAATCCGGACGGGGAGCTACACTTGGCACCGCGACAAGGGCTGGCCGCGTCGTGATCTCGAGGAGAAAGCGAACACCTCGCTCGACGAAGTGTACGACCAGCCGTTCGAGCTGACGCGCGGGATGAGCCGTCGGCAGCACCTTGATCGGCTCGACGACAACGGAGGTGATTCCGCGTGACCCGAGTAGGAAGTGGACTCCTGACCTCGGCGGTCCCACTTCTTCGAGTCGATCAACAGCGCACAGCGGTAGTGCTGTCCGGGGGGCGTCGACGGCCGGCGCGCCCGTACCACCGACTACCTCGCTTCCGGGAGCGTTATCCGCACGGTCGTCCCCTGCGGACTGCCCTCCAGCAGGTCGAGCGTTCCGCCGGACATCTTGACGGTCCAGTAGATGATCCACAGCCCCAGCCCCTGCGTGTGGTTGAGCGGTGTTTCCCGCTGCCCCTCGATCGCTTCGACGTCGAACTTGGGGATTCCTCTCCCCCTGTCGCTGATCTCCAGCACCGCCATCCCGTCCTCATTTCGCCGGACGCGGGCAGTTATCGGCGTGTTCTCGGGGGTGTGTTCGATCGCGTTTTCGAGCGCCTCCCTGATCGCTTTGGGGAGCGCCGAGTGACACTTCACACGGCAGTCCGCTTCGAACCGTGTCCTGATCTCGACGCCCGGATGCTCCGCTCTGGCCCGCTCGATCTGCTCTTCCACCACCGCCGCGAGGTCGAACTCCGCGGTCTGGTCGTGCTCCCAGATGGAGACGATCTCCCTCGTCCGGTCGGTCGTCGTGAGCAGCCGTCGGAGGTGCTTCTCGATCATCCGAACGTCCTCGGTCGTCGCCCCCGACCGATCGGCCGCCTCGATGTTCTTGAGGTAGCCGAGCGAGACGGAGAGCTCGTTTCGAAGGTTGTGCCGGAGCACCCGTTGATTGATCGTGAGGAGGTTCGTGAGGTCCCGAGCCTCGTCGAGCCGTTCCTCGGACTCGATCGCGTACAGCCCGCCGCGGACGCCGACCGCCGCCCCGAGGCTGCTCGCGAACGAGAGGAGGAAAGACAGCTCCGTCTGGTCCCCTTCGAGCGTCCAGATCAGCCAGATGGAGAACGCCAACAGCGCGAACGACACTGTCACCCCCGCTCCGACCCCGACCGTTCGCCACTGTCCCCGATTCGTGATCGGCCGGGCCGGGAGCTGATAGCCGGTCACGAGGACCAGCCCCGACATGCTGCAGATGATCACCGATTCGAGCAGCGTTCCCAGCCCCTCCCCCTCGGTGAGGAGGTGAACGACCCCGAGCCCGAAACAGAGCAGCCCCAGAGAGTAGACGCCGTGTTTCGGCCGGACTCCGTGGGGTGAGAACGACACGAGCCTCCTATGCAAACTGTGCACATAGTAGTTACCTTATTCTCGATTTTCCGAAAACGAGTAAAATATCGGATACTGGACGGACAACCGACAGTTTCAGGCGGGATATTGCACTCGATCTACACGTACGGTCAGGGCCGTACCGGCACCGACCGACGGCCGCCCGCCGGGGACGGCCCGTGCCGGCCGTCACGCAACGATCTCGACCGTATCGCCGGGTTCGACGCCCTCGGCGGCGCCCGCCGGGAGTTCGACCACCGTGTCCGCGAGCCCGTGGGCCAGCCCCCGGAACGGCCGGAGGCGTTCGACGTTGACCACCTCGTCGTCGACCAGCCAGAGCACGTCGATCGGCCGGAACACGAACAGCGTGTGGATCGTCCGGCTCGCCGGCGCCTCGAACGGGAACGCCAGCGCGTACCCCTCGGGGATCGACCGGCGGAACATCAGCCCCAGCGCCTGCGCCAGCGGCCCCTCGGCCAACTCCACCTCGTCGGCGAGTACCCGCCGCTCGACGCCGTCGGCGTTCCCCTCCTCGTCTGTGGTGCCGGCCTCGTCGGCCGTCGGTGGGCGTGCCCCGCCGTCGCGGTGGTGGACGAGTCGCACGCCACCCGCTCCCGCCGCCGCCCTACTAAGCGTTCCCCCGGGACCGAGCGTTCAAGGCCGAGCGCGCCCCACCGCGGCTATGGAGGAGACGCCCGAGGGGACGCCGGTTGGCGTCGACGACCCCTACGCGGTCGCCGGGCGCTGTGACCACCTCACGAGCGACGGCCGCTGCCGGTACGCGCTGGATCACGCCGAGGGCGACCCCGAGTTCGCGGCCGAGCGCCGCAGCGAGGGGTACGCCTGCGTCGTCGCCGACACCGAGGCGGCGGCGACCGACGGCGAGTCGCCGGACTGGTCGCGCTGCCCGCACTACCGCTCGACCACGGACGCCAAGGCGTGTGCGCGCTGTGGGCTGGAAGAGGTCCGACTCGCCCACGACGAGGAGGCACGACCGCTGATCGAGGAACACCACCTCTCCTACGGCAACCGCGGCGAGGACGACGCCGACACCGCCCACGAGATCACGGTCGGCCTCTGTCGCTGGTGTCACACCAAGGTCCACCGCTCGTTCGCCCGGATCGACGACGACGCCAGCCCGGACCCGGAGGGGATCGCCGAACGCGAACGCCGTCGTAGCGAGGAACTCTCCGAGATGGGGTTCCGGTCGGCCAGCGAGCGCCGCGAGGAGTGACCGCCGCCGGCACAAATCACGCCCCGCTCGGGCGCGTCGGTCCGGTCATGCCCGCCGACCACCTCGGACACGTCCACCTGAAAGTCACCGACGTCGACCGCGCCGTCGCGTTCTACCGCGACGTGCTCGGCCTCGAGGTGACCGAGCGCGTCGACCGCTACGCGTTCCTCTCCCTCGGCGAGCACCACCACGACCTCGCGCTCCAGGGGATCGGCGCCGAGGAGGTCGACGACGGCGTCCCGGCGGCCCCGAGAGGCCCGCGCGTCGGCCTCTACCACTCCGCGTGGGAGGTCGACAGCGCTGACGAACTCCGGGCGACCGCCGAGCGGCTGGCCGAGCGCGAAGTCGCTGTCTCGCCGGTCGACAACGGGGTCAGCAAGGCGCTGTACTTCGATGACCCGGACGGCAACGGCGTCGAGGTGTACCTCGACACCCGCGAGGAGCGCGACATCGAGCAGTGGAACGGCCGGAACGAGCGGTTCGACCCGTTCTCGCTCTGAGACCGGAGCTGTGGTTGCACGGACGTGCCTATATCGCCCCGGTTCCGAGGCGCTTTTGAGCCTCGTCAGCCAACCCCGCCCATGACCAGGATCGTCGTCATCGACAATCACGGGCAGTTCACCCACCTGGAGGGGCGCGCGCTCCGGGACATCGGCGTCGACACCGAG
>NZ_BAAIGE010000004.1:0-101736 GCF_054653455.1 Halolamina salina
ATCAACTGAGCGTCTCGCTATTGGCTATTTTCGACTTGATCTACGAATGCTAGTGAAATGCGAGCTGCTTCTCACACTCTATTCAACAAGTGTATTGACCAGTACAGTCGAAAGTCACCCTCGTATCCATCATTTTCATATGAGTAAAGCAACTTTCAGGTGGTATGACTCTCCAGCAGATCACCGCATCCGATATCGCGGGCTGGGACTCTTTACAGAATATAGCTAACACCTTTGAAAAACGCGGGCTCAAACCACGCCCGAAACTAGGGGGCGATAACGAACTCGTAGTCCAGCTTGATGATGACGAATTCATCGTCATTGTCAATGCTGGTCCCGGTGAGACTGCCACAGACTTCAAACCGGAAAATCGCTCACGGCACACCAACCTCGTTGCCACCAACGATTTCGAGACCTTCACCTTCATTACGCGAGTCCGAAGCTGGGAGGGGCAGCAGCACGGTCGAATTAAGCATCAAAAGATTTCGTTCTCGAAGGAGCAGTTCACGCGGGACAGCGGAGAGAAGAACACTATTCTCCAGAAACTGAACTCGATCGAGTACGGTTCCTCTGCTGCGATATACGATACGCTCTACGACACGCAACAGGTCGTCAAGGAGTTCTATGAGCAGTTCGAGGAACTCCGGACAGATCTCATTCAAGAGGTCACGGGCATTCCCGACGATCGTGGTGATGCGAAGCAACGATATGTGCAGGTCATTCTTGATCGGATGATCTTCCTATACTTCATCCAAGAAAAGCGCCTCCTTGATCGGAATCCGAACTACCTTCACGAACAGCCGAATGAAGTTGTTGACGAGGGTGGTGACCACTATGAGGAGTTCTACGAACCGCTCTTCTTCGAATACCTCGCAGAAGACAAGCAGAACCCTGACTTCGGCAGTCTTCCGTACCTGAACGGTGGCTTGTTCGCAAGGAATCCTGTCGAAGAGGAGTTCCAGGACGCAAAGTTAGGTGGCCCTGCCGAGGAAACGAACGAGCTCTTCGACGATATCCTCGACTTCCTCTCCGACTGGAACTGGAACGTAGACGAACGACTCGACATCGTCGATCCCAAGAACCTCTCCCCAGCGATCTTGGGCCACATCTTCGAGCAAACGGTCAATCAGAAGGAGATGGGGGCGTACTACACACCGGAAGAGATCACGGGGTTCATGGCTCGCCGGACGATCCATCCATATCTGCTCGATCAACTCAACGAGGCTGTGGACGCAGACTACGACGAGATCGACAATGTGTTCGGATTCCCCGTGCCCGAGGCAGATAGTAGCGCAGAAGCTGTTGCCGATGGCGGAACCATAACTCAGCAAGTTCCAACGGAAAATGTCCAGACCAGCCATGTGGAGATTCTCTACCACGACATTCTGAAGGAAGCACACATTCTCGATCCCGCCGTAGGAAGTGGCGCCTTCCTGCTCGCCGCACAGGAGGTGCTGATGGACCTATACATGCAATGCATTGAGTATTTCCAGCGGCTCGAAGCTGAAGGGCAAGGCTGGGAGCTAGAGAGTCGGAGTCGTGAAGAATTGGAGGGCATCGAAGAGGGGCACGGGGGGATGTCACTTTTCGCAAAGCGATCTATCATCCTTAACAATCTCTATGGGGTCGATATCGAGGACGGAGCAGTTGAGATCTGCAAACTACGCTTGTGGCTGTCGATGGTCGCTGATATCGAGGACGAACCGAACGAGGTCGAACCACTCCCGAATATTGATTTCAACATCCGTCAGGGTAACTCGCTAATCGGGTTCACAGAGCTCCAAGAAGTCGCACGGGAGGATGCCGGCGACGCGTCACTCTCGAATTGGGGTGTCGGAACTGCAGTCAAAGATCTCTATGAAGATGTCATTCGGGAACAGGACCGCCATCGAGCTGCGGATTCAGCCCGTGAAGCGCAGAATGCTCGTAAAATGGCTGAGCGAAAAATCGACACCCACAGCGAGGAGCTTAATGAGAAGATTCGCGATCAGTTCAACGAATTTGTCGACGAGGAATTTTCTCTTGAGGAATTAGAGGAGTTCTCACCGTTTCATTGGGTGCTCGAGTTCGCGACAGTCTATCGCGAAGGCGGCTTTGATGTCATCATTGGAAACCCACCGTGGGATGAGCTGAAGCCATACCGGACGGACTTCTTCCCAAAGTACGATACTGAGTTTCGTAGCCGCCCGCCAGGTGAAAAGGATAAGAAGGTAGAGGAGCTCTTAGAGATCCCTGAAATCGCTGCCGAATGGGAGAAGTTCCAGCGCGACAAGGAACGGCAAGCGACCTATATCAACAAGAGTGGAGAATATCAGTACCAAACGCCAAGCGTGGAAGGACAACAGGTTGCACGGACGAACGACCTATCTCTACTGTTTTTCGAGCGAGTCTATGATATCGTCAGAGATGGTGGTTACGTTTCTCAGCTACTTCCTGGTCCGTTCTTTAACGCCGCAGCTGGGAAGGATTTGCGAGTACATGCCTTGGAAGAGTCTGAGATTCAGAGTATCATCGGATTTGAAAACCGAGGCATCTTCTCCGACATAGACACTCGGTATAACTTCGGTATCGTCACGTTCCGAACAGAGGGAAGCACTGATACTGTCCACGGAATCTTTCATCAGACTTCCGTTGACGCTCTTCGGTCGATTGACGATGTAGCTCTAGAAATTCCAGCGCGCATCCTCAAAGAGTATTCTCCCGGAGCTCGAATTTTCCCCAACATCGAGGAACAGCGGGAGGTCTCAGTGCTGGATAAAATTCTCCAGACACCTCCATTGGCGACTGAAATTGAAGGTGCTTGGCGTACGGTCCTGTACAAGGAACTGGATCGGGGACGAGATCGGGATAGATTCATCGAAGACGAATCCAAAGGGGATTATCCGGTCTATCAGGGAAAGAACATCCACCAATTCTGTTATGAGTCGACCTACGTCGACGACCTTGAACCAATCTCTTTGTGGAGTGTCGATGAGGATAACGAGGAGCTGAGCGCGAAGCGTCGCGTTCGAGAGAAGAACTTCCGTGCCCGGGACGATGCGATCAGCCTCAAGAAGGCTATCTTCAACAAGTTCGCTGATGATCCTGAGTTCCGCCATCTCCCGACAAGTTCCCAGAAGCGTTTCGTCAATCGGTTGCTAACAGAGGAATTCGACCGCCCCGAACTTTCTTTGGAGGACGTCCGTCTCCATAGTTCTGAGTACCGGCTTGTGCTCCGTGAGGTCGCTCGTGCAACCGACGAACGGACGCTCATTGCGACTGTAATCCCACCGGGTGGAGTCGTCGTCCATACGCTGTACACGGTTCGGCCATTCGAGGCAAACCCTACCCAGGATGATCTTTCGGAATTCCCGATGCACAGTGCTTACGACCGTATTTTCTCTGATAAGGAGCTTTTCGTCGCACTTGGGCTGATCAACAGTATCCCGTTCGATTTCTTGATGCGGACAAAGGTTGATTCCCACGCCTCGAAGTACAAGTTTGAGGAGTCACAGGCTCCTCGTCTCACTGACGGCGACGACTGGTTCCACTACATCGCTGATCGAGCGGCGAAGCTCAACTGTTATGGTGAGGAGTTTGCTGAGATGCGTGAGCGACTCGGCGGGATTGAGCCGGCGACGGATATGGAGACTCGGCGTGAACTACAAGCCGAAGTCGACGCGGCCGTGTTCCACGCATATGGGCTGGATGAAGAGGAAATGCAGTTCGTCCTTGATGACTTCCATCGGGTGTCTAATCCTCGAATTATGACAGAAGCGTACTTCGAGAAGGTTGCTGAGAAATACACTCATCTTGGGGACGTAGGGCCGATGGAATAACTACTGAATTAGCGCTACGCCTGGTTTCCGGACATCAGTGGGTTCAGCTTTACTGATGAATACTGTCCAGCGCTCGCCGGGTCATCGCTCCATCGACATTCAGATATTGACGTGCAGTCGTGATGTCCTCCCAACCGAACATTGCTCGGAGTGCGGGGAGATCCAAGCCTCTTCCTGCATGGTACGACGCTGCTGTTGCACGTAGTCCGTGTAACGAGGTTGCGTCGTTGGACAGTTCTGGAGACAGTTCAAGCGCAGTCTCCAGCCGTCGCTGTAAGGTCGAGAACGAATATGGCCAACCGCCATGTTCGTTAAGTAGTAATTCGATCGCGATTCGGACTCGATACGAGAAATGGTACGGAACTGTTCGAGACGCGGCCTCTGTTTTCGGGAGCCAATAGCGATCCGCAAAACTCTGGAAATCCTTCTTGGGATTATGGTCCATCCGTTGTTTCACCGCTTGTCGACAGTAGCCGCAGATACCGCCGTCACGTCCCTTTGTACAATCTTCGTGTGTGGGAATTTGAATCATCTGACGCTCCAGGTCAATCCACGAAGTAGACAGGTGCGTCGTCTCTCCTGGTCGAAGTCCCAGACGTCCCCCAAGGAGGATAGCGACTCGTGTTTCAAGACGTCTTTGCGTATCTGTTATCCGCCCAGCCCCTTCTAACAATAGTTCGAACTCGCGTTCGCTAAGAGCTCTTTCTCGTGTGGCTACCATACCTGTCGATGTCTGTCGATACTATGATAATCCGTATCTTCTCCGAGTGCCAAGGAGTATAAAGCGACATACCACTAGACCCTCAACTCTGGGATATGTCTAAGCCCGACATCGAAGTTCTTGACGACGGTGATGCTTATCCTTACTCTTCCCACATCCGAGTTGACGAAACTGAAGTACAACTCGGAGATCTCCTATTGGTCTTCGAATCCGGTGAGAGTCATTCGGTGAACTTCTTCGAGCAGATTTGCGGATTCACTTGGCCAGGAGTCATTACCCACGTCGTCGACGGCCCTGTTCCTGCCGAGTTTCACGAGTTCGACTCTTTGTCTGAGGGGATTGATAGTGGGAAACTCACTATTGCTCCACAGCGCGAACAAACGAGCTTCTTCGTCGACGATGATACCGTCCGCACGATCACTCTCTATCGATACCAGTACCAGGGCGGGTGGCAGCCGATCCTTATTGATGAGCGACGAGACCCACTCGAGGATACTTCCTTCAATGAATCAATTACTCTCTGTGAAGATGGAGAGCAGGTAATTGAAGAACTACTCGGGACGAGTTCCCCTGAGGAGAAGCAGGAGATTGAGCATATCCGCGAATTTCTGCGGTCTGCTGGTTATCAGCTAGATTCAATCTCTGATTCAGACGAATAAGCCTCTCACTCACCGATTCACATATAGTAGAAATACTGTGGCCGAACCTCTGAAATGGACTCAGTATCTACTTCGGAGAGGATCGTGCCGACACGCTTTGCAACACTCACGGTTGCTGGCATCCGAATTGCGTAGTCCGATGTATTCCAATCGAGTTTAGTGAAAAAGAGAATCTCCTTACAGATCTCTAACGAGGGTGTCTCACAAATCTCATCAGGTCGGATCTCAATCGGTGATGGTACTCCACTCCCCTGATAGGTCGTCTCTTCCGGGACATATCCGGATGTGTAGAGATAGTGAACGTCGTCATCAGGGACGCTCAGGAGGGTTCCCCGCATGGCGGGATAATCTGTAGGTGGGAACAACCTGACCTTTGGCCGCCTACGAACCCATACAAGGTCTAAATCGCGAACACCGTCCGTGGCATCAAGCAACCCTTCACGTTCTTCTTCCCAGAAGACAGATGGTTTATGTAGGACAAACCGGCTGGGAAGGGTCCCTTTCTGAGCTTCGTAGTATTCCAGAATCTGCTCACCCACCTGTCTAGCCGCCTCATATGAGAGATGGGGAGATCCATTCTCGTCTTCGGTGATATCCGGGAGCGGATCGCTCTGAAGGATAATATGGTCCCGTCCGTGAAAGACGTGAGCAAGAGCAGCTCGAATTACATCGTCTCCTTCGTCTCGCTCTCTGTAGAACGAGAGCCCTGCGTAGCAGTGCCCATTTTCGATTTGCCGAGTTTTCCAGGGATGCCCTCGTTGAGACTTGTATAGAAGTCCAACTGTGAGATTCCAGGCCCGAGATGCTCGCTGTCGGTCAGTACGGATCGAAAGTGTGGATGGCTTAATCAGCTGTGTGGGGATTCGAGCCTCCATCCCGATCAGTTTGATTCGGTTTCGCAGGTCAGAACCTTCCGACTGGATTCGCGCATGGTCTTGGTTCTCTGGAGTACACGCGTCCATCACTTCTTGCGGAATACAGACGATGATTGCGTTCGGCTGAACGGAATCCCGTTCGATTATCTCTATGTCTTTCCGCACTAGCTTCAGGAATCGCTCCATCCGGTCTCTGGGGGTTGATTTACTCGTAACAGATTGGATGTCTCGTCGACGAATCTGGCGTCTCCAGCCCTTTTTTGCATTAATAGAGAGATTGAGCGGGGAACTCTTACCTAGGCCGGGATACGGAACCTGCCACGGATTATCACTTGTTCCTGGATGGATCCCGACCTCCATATCATGAAGTAGTTCGGTCAACCGGCGGATCGAATCTCGATCGCCGATAATCCCGAGTTTGATTGTATGGTGTCCTTCCTCATAGAGCCGGGGACCATATCTGATAAGGCCTCGTTTGGGGGAGGTTTCAGTACCTCCTTCAAACTGAATCTCTGGCTCCTCGAGGTGACGAAGCGTGAACGGGGAAGCTTCAGGCGTCATTGTTCAATTCCACCTGTGCTTTCGAGATCAGAAGCTGACTCGATGAGCTCATCACGTTCGTCTCCGTCTTTGGGCGGGCGGACATTGAGGGACAGCGAGTCAACTCTGGTTACTTCGAGTTCCTTTACGACGGGTATCTTTTCACCCATAAACCGGTCAAGCTGGGTCTGATCCGACATCAGCAACTCTTCCCAGACACGCAGCTGGCGGTCGTACTTACTATTCTGGGCGTGGAAACGATTTGGCGAGAAGTCGTTTTGGAGCCGTGATTTACGCTCGCCTGTTACAGGTCGACGACCATCTGAAGTGAAAACCTGTGTGGGTAGCAGAACGTAGTGGTATTCTCCCGCATAGCGCCGTACTCGTACTTTGACACCGCGGTGGATGACATCGGGGTAGGAGTCTAACTCCTTTGCAACCCATGATCGACCTAGTTTTCGTTCGGTACCGTGCTGTCTGCGGTCTAGTTCCGGGTATACGGTTGTTCCCTTCTCACGGTCGATGAGACAATCGTTATCTCTTGCAACGAGAGTGAAAATCCCTCTGAGAAGGGACCTTACGATATTTTCACGCTCCTCTTCTTGAGCCCGCGTTTGGAGGAACTCCTCGAACTCTCGTGTTTCGAAACGGTCCTCGTGTATGTAATGACGAGTAGACCCCGGAAGATGGTCCGGATGAACGAGCGAATATAATTTCCGCTCGTGAAGCTTGATGGGGAACGCTTCGTTGTTGTAATTATAGACTCGAGCAGATTCGGCATCCTCTGTCGTCTCTATGATGTACAGTGTCTCTGGGTAGCGGGTTACCTGAAACAGATTCGTCGCATATTCTGTTTCCTCAGAAACCGGTTCATACGAATGAAGATATGGTTCGTACTGGAACCGTTCTGTTTTCTCGAGTTGATGAGCTTGTTGACGGAGGTCATCGTATGTACCTACGAAAACATGGGTATCAATAGCAAAATCTCGGAACTCATCTACATCAGTATCATCTAGCCGATCTACGACCTCATCGTTAACGCTGTCTTTGAGTTTTTCGTAGAAGTCGACTAGTTTCTGATTATCGGTGACATCACGATCGAATAGGGCTTTCCAGAGCTGGTCATTAGAGAGTGTCTCCGTAAAAATATAGAAATCAAAACGGTGGGGTTGGGGCTGTTTGATGTATTCGAGGAAATACCGGGCGAGTTCGTCTCTAAAATCATTCGGGCTGAGGCCTGTGGAATACGCTTTTGCCTCAGCTACCACTTTATCGCCCGTAGCTTTGTTCACAAACTGAATATCGTCAAGCGTAGAGTGGAAGGCTGAATCCCGTTCGACCATGTAATTCAGCCCTTCCATGTACTCGATGACGACTTCCTTATAGTCCTCCCCGCGTCTCGCCGTCCCTTCCCGCTCTTTATATAGATTGTAGATGGGCACGTTGTATCTCGTTACAAGGAAGTCTCGTGTGAATTACTTTTCCCTCAGTCGTTGGATAGTCTACTGGGATACGACGGTACTTCTATAATCCGAGCGGTATATATTGGAGATAATGAACCGCGAGGACTTGGGAACGACTCTGCGTCTCCTCAATCGCGAACGTGGGGCCGCGGATGCGTTACCGAAAAAGTCGCTTCACAAGCTCCTCTACCGTATTGACGTCAAATCTGCCGAGCGAAATCTGGATATCTCGATCCCGTATTATTGGTATCTCTTTGGTACCGTCTCTCCAGCCACGCCCTCGACTGTCCCCTCAGCGAGTATTAACGAGCCCGGACTTGAAGATCGCCTACGTTCTGTTGTCTCAGAGGCTCTCTCTGAATATTACGAACATGGATTAGAATGGCTCACAGACCTAATGTATGATGATGCACCGTATCAGGTTCAGCGGGATTTTCGGGAGTTAGATAAGAAAATACGAACGTTACATACGGAGTACCACGATTTCTTTGAGGTTGACCCAAGCAGAGAGTCGGTACTCAGCTCCGTCCACGACACTTTTGAATCATTTCCAAACAACCGATTTCCGGAGTACGATCGACCACTAATCAAGTGGTATAACGCGGTCACTCGAGAACTCCATTCGCATTCTCCTGATCCCTCCAGATTGATGACGGTGAATGTAACGTTCTGGCGTATCTTTGCACTCGAGCTTGCTCAACGGCATGCCCAGGGAATGTCTCCGGAAGAGGTCCGTGGGAACCTCGGTATAACCTCGTTTGAGGAGGCCCGGAGTTCTGCGATCCAGAAACTTGACGAATTCGAAGAGGAAGACCTTGATGCGAAATTTTCTGGATTAGCGACTGAACTCGAATCTGAACGGAGTGCAGCTGACGAACTTGTTGCTCCGATTCTTGAACGCCGGGGAATTGCGCACGAAGATCTCCATCCGGGCCAATGACTCGATACTTCGTAGACACTAACGTCCTTATTGGACTCACGTTTTCTCACGACCGGTGGGCCGTAGAAGCAGAGCGTATCCTAGACGGTCATAACACGCTCTTCACGAGTGAGTTTGTGATCTACGAGTATTGCAGCCGTCCACAAGGAGCGCCTCGAGTTGTGTCCGACCCCGATCAGCTACAGGTTGACCCTGACGATACCGATGGCGTGTTCGGGACCGTTCTTGAAGAGTTTCAAGAGAATGTCGAGGATAATATCCCAATGTACAATCGAGAAATCGATTTACAGCGCTACGATGGGCTTTCCTTTGAGAGGATCTTAGAGATTTTCTTCGATAATATTGAGGTTCGAAGTCAGGCCAAGCCACACTTTGTTCGGCACTTCCAGAACTACTTCTCCTCGCGCGAAATCACCCCGCGGAATGCGAAACGGTGTGTCGAAGATCTTCGAGATCGCGTTCTCTATGACGCAAAGGAGCGGAAAGACGCACTAATGGATGCTGTCCACGTCATGTCGTCAACTTATGACGATCAGGAGCGCGCTCGCGGTCTAGTCAAAGAGCACATCGGAATTCGAGAGTCCCGAATTCCTCCAGTAGACTCTCAGTGGCTTCTTGACGCAATAGGGCTTGCAGAACGCAATGTGCTTCAGCGTGTTGTGACCGGAGATAAGAAAGACATCGTCCGATATCAGCAACAGCTGACGTCATTATTTGATGTTTCAATCCTCTATATTTTGGATGAGTTTCATACTCGTTCCCAAGTCGGTCAGGATTCACACGAGATTTTCTGATTACGCAACGACTGGTTAGAAGGTACACTGTCGCCGGAACTGAGGTCCATTCTGACAGGAAGTACTTATAGGTGCCCTCCGGACGAAACGTATGGGACTCTTTGAGACCTTATTTAGCTCATCCACCGGGGATACGGTCCCTCAGGCACAGCAACCGAGCCAGCACGAAATCTTTTCCGAAGACACGTACAACGTCGCCTACGCTGTAGCCGCTCGGCGTGAAGAAATTCGGGCGTTAGAACACCTTCTAGAAGCGGATCAGACCTCACCTACCGCCTTGGAGGCTGAGCCTTTCCTTCAGGATATAATCGAAGATATGGAGCGGGATCGGGAATACTCCCTCCGCCTTCGCACCTCTGGGGAGGAGCTCGTCGACGATATCCGTGAACTCATAGAGCATTGGGACAATCAGGTAGATGAGCAGATAGGGACGATTTGGTGGCCTATCGGAGCAGATACGACGTTCAGCCTGTACCTCCATTATCTGGAACTCCGTGCTGATGCGGAGGATGACCAATTTTCGTTCCCGGAGTCTGCTGGACAGGTTCACACTCTCGTCCAGCGTGGTCTTAGTGCAATGGAAGATGATGACGACTCGAAGCTCGCTGTAGTCCACAAGCGAGACATTCCTTGGGAAGAACCAGCTGAGGACAGCTGATCCAGTTCGCTCCTTCTCAAAGAGACCGATTAATTGTATCCAGTATCAAACCCAGTTATGGTCGAAATCTCAGACTCCCTGTGTTCACTGTTCACTGCGAAAATTAAGGAGGAGGATGGCACATTCGTCATCGAGATTCCTCCGAGTGAGATCAAGCATGGGGCGCTGACTGTTGATGAAACGTACCGCATCGCTCTTCTTGATTCATCCTCCGAAGCTGAATCAACATCTCCACAGGGCCCACGGCATCCCGCCCCTCAGGGGACCACGAGCCACGATTCATCTGGTCCTCCTGTTGATGAGGGAGAAGTGCGCGACGTGACAATCGAAACCGTCGGTGATCAAGGAGACGGTATTGCGAAAGTCGAACGGGGGTACGTCGTGATCGTTCCCGGCGCTCAACCCGGCGACGAGCCAACAGTCGAAATCGAACAAGTTCAGGAGAACGTCGCGTTTGCGAGCATCGTCGATAGCGATCCGCGAGCACTCTAACCCATTGTCCATTCTGTGGATCGGTCTTCTTCTCGGTAAACCATCGGTGTGAGAAGGCTCCGTTCGCGTTTGTCTGATGGAGGTGGTTCTGAAAGTCACGTCACGCTTTCTTCACGCGTTCGCGATGGCACAACCTTCCAAGGCCGATATTCAATCTATGACAAAGGAACCGATTGAGGTACTCGACGACCTGGCCGACCAGGTCGTCGATGAGTTCGAGGCGTATAGACAGCCGGGCGAATTCAAGGATATCTCGCTCGTGATCGAGAACAGCGACGAGGAGCGTCCGACGCTGATCGTCCACGTCGGTAGGGAGGATGCGGAGGCCCTTGCCGACCGCATTGATGAGTTCCTCCGCGAGCACGGTGCTCGTACTGAACGGGAACGACACTCAGCTACGGATGTCCGTGTGTTAGCGACGGTCGACTGACACCGCCACTCCAATTTTTTGACTGACTGCAAGCACCGCTGAAGGGCCCTATCTTCACTTCCGATCAAGGGGGTCCTGACCGCTTCAGCTCAGGTGGTCAATCTGTGCAGACAGATACTCTTGGAGAGCGGTGACCGTTTCTTCTGAGACAGCTGAGGCCCCGAAGTCACTCCGAAATCCGTGCTTGAGTTCGTCGCTCTCTAAGATCTCCAGGCCACGCTCAAGTTGCTCCCGTAGCGAATCGTCGTTCCCTCGCCGCAGGTGGGGCGTGATAGCGTCAAGGTCGATTTCTTCTGCGACTGCTAGGACATCTCGAAGGTCTGTTTCACGGCTGCTATGGAGCTTTGCCGCGACGAGGACTGCCCCTTCGATCACTCTGGCCGCCGTCGTCACTGTACCCCCGCTCACCTCCTGTTGGTGGCTGTGGTCGTACAGGTAGTCGAACGACCACTGTGCCTCCGTCTGGCGACATCCGAGTCCGTTTACCAGGAGATCGAAGCCGATCGGCTGTTGCGGCGTAAGCCGCTTTTCGTATTCGATCACCTCAGTGTCGTAGAACCATTTCTTGGCGTGACTGTCCGTTTCCTCGAATCCCTGCTGTTCGAGGAACTCGACGAAGTCAGCCTTGGAGTCCGGCGCGACGACGATATCGAGGTCCGTGGAGAAGCGAGCATTGAACGCTGAGACAGGGTAGCCGCCAACAAGAACGTACTCGTGACCCTGTTGGGTGAGCTCCTCGAGCAGTTCGATGAGCGCGTCACTTCGGTTGTTGAAGCTCATAGCTGTGCCCGTTCGGTCTCTCGATACGTGACGCCGAGGTCGAGGTCCTCGTACATCCGGTCGAGCATCGCCAGCCCCGACTGGAACTGGGCGTAGTTCTCGCGCATATACTCGATTGTCTCTGCTCTCGGGATCACCGGGTACCCTTCGACGTGCTCGATATCGAGTGACGCGTGTGGCTCGAGGACGATCTGCAGCGGTCCGTCCAACTCGTCTCGGGGCTGTCGTTCGAATGCGGTCGGGAGGTCGAACCACTCGAAAAATGTCTCCCAGGCGTCGACGTCCTGCTCACGAACAGCGAGGAACAGTGGATAGTCGTCGGGCTCGCGACCGACCTGGTAGCCGCCCTGAGTCCACACGTAGACGGCGTCGATCCGCGTGAACGCGAACGGCCAGTCACTGAACTGTGGGATGACGTACGTTTCCTCGATGGAGGGTGGACTGACGCCGGCGCTGGCAGCGACGAGCTCGAGCGCTGCGTCGTGTACACGCTCGTCGACTATAGTGAGGCCGTCGTCATAGGAAACGTAGCCTGCGTTTTCCAGCCGATTGACGGCCTGTCTCACTGTCTCGTAGGGCGTGTGGAGGTGTTGGGCGACACGGCGGATGGAGTCACCACTCTCGATGGCGAGGATAGTCTGTGCCGCCGTGTCGTCGAGCACCTCATACATCTGGTGGTTACCAATAATCCGGTAACAGTTAAAAGTCTTACTCGACTGGCCGTAAAGCACGATCTCCCCACTTGTTTCGAAGGTAGTCCAGATCCCCGCTGAAAACATGCGGAACGACTATAACGAATTCAACGAGCAAAACGAACAGAACGGGAAAAATGAATGGATTGAACGCATTCTGAGGAACGAACTGGTTGAGGATGAGCTGGCCGGCTTCTACTCGATGAACAGAACGAGTGAAACGAACGTAACGAATAGAACGAATACATTGATGGAAACGATAGTGTTTGCCTCAACGAGCGAAACGAACAATTGGTTTTAACATCGTAGTATTCCTCTCACCGAGTGAAACACCCTCACCGAACCAAACGAACAGAACGACCAAAACGAACTGAACGAACACAACGAGGTAAACGAAAGAAATGACCGACACCAACACCGCACGAATCACCGTGGCGAATCAGAAGGGAGGCGCGGGGAAGACAACCGACGTCATTCATACTGGCGGCGCACTCGCTGCCCGAGGCCACGACGTCCTCCTGGTCGATATCGACTACCACGGGGGGCTCACCTGCTCGCTTGGCTACAACGATCTGTACTACGATACCGACCGTACAACGCTGTTCGACGTCCTGGACTTCGATCAGATGGAGTCGGTGAACGACATTATCGTCGAGCACGAGGAATTTGACATCCTCCCCGCGAGCGAGAAGCTCGCGAACAACAAGAACATCCAGACCCTGCTTGAGGCACCGAAGAGCCGAGAACGACTGGAGATGACTCTCGATGAACTCGAGAAGGACTACGACTACATCATCGTCGACACGCCGCCATCCCTGAACGTCCTCACCGACAACGCCCTGGTCGCGACCGGCAACGTCGTCATCCCCGTTATTCCCGAGAAGCTCAACGCCAACAGCCTCCAGATTTTCGCAAAGCAGCTGAGTTCCCTCGAACAGGCGTACGGAGATATCAATCGGCTCGCCATCGTCTGTAACCGTGTCGAGCAGAACGCCGAACACCGCGACACCATCGAGGAGATCAAGTCGGCGTACTCCCTCCCAGTGTTCGAGATTCCGAAGCGGACCGACCTCTCCCAGTCGATCGGCGAGGGGGTATCCGTCTTCGGCTTCGGCAAGGAGAACCAGCGCGTTGAGGATGCACGCGATTTGTTCAACGAGATCGCCGACCTATTCGACGAGACGTTTGAGAAGACTGCGCCTGAGGAGGTGGAAGCATGACTGACGGCTGGGGCGATGCATCTGGCATCGAGGGCAACTACGAAGAGGAGGACGATGAGGTCGAATCCAGCGAAACGAGTGAGGTGAGTGAAACGGTGGAAACCAGTTCATCGACCGAAACGACCGAATCAACTTCAACGAGTGAAACGAACGAAACGAGCGAAACGAATACGAACATCAAGGACGAGTGGAACGGACGGACGATCTACATCCCCGACGATATTCTCGACGAGATGGAGGATACCTACTTGGAGTCTCAGCTGAAACTCCGAAAGGCAGGCCAGGACGAGTTCAAGAAGAACCGTCACTTCTACCCGCTACTCGTCCAGTTCGGCGTTGAGGCGCTCTCTGAAGCGGATGCTGAGGAAATCCAGGCACGGCTTTCGGAACTCGGTGACGGGTAACCTTGGCGCAGAATATGGCGCGACTCAAGTTGAGGACCGGCATTCTCAATGTATACGTCCCACTCAAAGCGAACATAGGATCGCTGGTGTCCTCTATCGACACACCACATTGTCTCTCCAACTCGCGACCCCGCCGTACCATACGCTCTTTTAACCTGAAACTACTCCGCACTCATATGGATCGAAGTACAATCGCTGGAATCGCCCTGATACTCGTAGGAATTCTCGGGTATATCGCAGGGATATTTGTCGCCTATCCTGGTCGGGCATTTTCAATTACCGTACTTATGATCGGCATCGCACTCGTCGCAATCGCACGTCGATCCGCCACGAGGGGAGATACATGAGCCTTCATGCTATGGTGTATACGGATAACGGCGTTGAGCGTCACAACGATCTCGATACCGCGCTCGAAGCAGCCGGTGAGACTTGGATTCACGCGGAAGACGTCGAACCGACTGAACTGAAAGCACTGCGAGACCGCTTCGATATTCATCAACTGGCCGTCGAAGACGTGCTTCACGACGAGACGCGGCCGAAAACAGAGGAGTACGACACCCACACGTTCGTCCTGATGAAGACCGCACGTCTGAGCCAGCGCGACGAGATCGAGTTTCACAAAGAAGTAGGAACTCACCCTGTCGGATTCTTCATCGGTGAGGACTGGCTTGTTACGATGTCGGCGACGGATATCGACATTGTTGACCCGTCAGATTCGCAGTGGACGAAAAACGGCCAACGGTTCGTGAATCGCGGAACGGATTTTCTCGCCTATCGAGTTATGGACGCAATCGTCGACGACTACTTCGATCTACTCGACGAGATTGAAGACGACATCGAAGCGATCGAAGAGCGTGTACTCGACGAACCCAACCCCCAGATGATCGAAGACCTGAATGACGTTCGCCGGGACCTCCTCGCGTTCCGGAAGGTCGCTTGGCCGGCTCGGGAAGCAATGTCGTATCTTTCTCGGGGTGATATCCCAGAGGTTGCCGATGAAAATGAAAAGTACTTCCGGGACGTCTACGACCATCTCGTTCAGGTCGTCGATCTGATCGAGACGTACCGTGATCTCACGGGTGGGTCTCGGGACATCTATCTGAACGCTGTCTCTCAGTCGACGAACGAGGTGATGAAGACTCTCACTGTCGTCGCGACCATCTTCATCCCGTTGACGTTCGTCGTCGGGATCTATGGGATGAACTTTGCCGACACACCGTTTGCCATGCCGGAACTCTACTGGACGTACGGCTATCCAGCAGTTATGGTCGGAATGGGACTTCTCGCGGGAATGATGCTCGTCCACTTCCGTCGCCAGGACTGGATCTAACGCATCCCCTCTCAGAATTGTAGCGTTACTCTGCTCACCAGCCGGGGAGAGATCACAGGATTGCAAGTGCGAGCTTCGTTGCAACGAACACCGACGCCATCCCGAAAATATCGCCAGCGGTGGTCATTGCTGGCCCGACGAGGTCGTCGGGATTCATTCCCCGACGATATCCCCCGAACACCACGACGACGATGACGGCGGTCAACACGAGCCCGGCGAGCACACCGCCGACGAAGGCGATGAAGACGAGTACCCAGAGCTGTGCGACGGCGTGCCCAATAGCTGTGAGAATGGCGTAGGTGAGAACTGCGGCGACTACGCTGGCAACCAGCCCGTTGAGCAAGGCAGCGGCGACAGCGTTCACGAGGCGGTCGTCCGGTTCGAACACCGGGTCGATCAGCCCCTGGTGGAGGGCACTCGATAACCGAGAGCCGAGCGATCCGTAGACACTGCCGCGAATCGCCAGAAACGCCGGTACCATCACGAGTAACCCTTGCACTGCTTTGAGTTCGGCGTCCATTCCCCCCAGTATCGTCCCTGCGAGTAATCCGCCAAATGCGCTCACCAGCACTGTCGGGAGCGCGCTTCGATACGAATTCTTGACGACCGAGAGGGTAGACATACGTATTGGTTCGAGGACTGTCCAGTTACTGATCTCTATTGATAGACGGACATCTGGCTGAAAAAGCTGCTCGCTTTCAGTTGGCTCGATATTGGGTTCATGGGACAAGCAGTTGCACGACGGCGAAGAGAACGAGCACGCCTAGGACGTCACAGACGTTCGTGACGACGGGTATGACGACGTCGTCAGGGTCGAGCTCGAAGCGATAGGCCGCGTACGTCGCGACGACAGTCACCACAATCGCGAGACACGCAAGGATAAGTCCACTCACGAGTGCGACAGTCACAACCATCCCGACTGACAGCTGGGGGTCATCAGTCACTGCGATGATACCCCACCCACCAGCACCGACGACAGGAAAGACGCTCACGGCGAGTAGCACAGTCGTGATCGTGTTTCCGAGGAGTCGGTCGTCGGTCGGCTCGAACGAGAGCATTCCGAGATGGAACGCCGTGGACATCCGGGCGGATAAGATACTGCCGAGATTCCCGGCGGTCCCGATCATCACCGGGACCAATACGAGGAGCGTCGGGTACTGGAGGAGCGTCGCCTCGAACGATCCCAGCGTGAGGCCGCCGACGAGCTCGAGAACAGTTAGGACGAGCAGGATCGGTAAGAGCGCGCGCGTGATTGATCGAATTGACCAGTGTTCGACCATTGTCACGCCGCCCAGTCAGAGAGTCGCTCAGCTCCTGCGCGCGTCCCTTTCGTTATGAGTACATCGCCAGCACGAAGCGTCGTGTCCGGCAGCGGCGAGATCTGGTACTTCGTTCGTCCATTGTCCTCTGCCGATTCTCGGCGGATCGCGACGATGTGCATCCCCGTTCGTGTCTTCACTTCGCTGTCGCTGATCGTCGTCCCGTCGAGGCGACTGCCAGACGTGACCGTCGTTCGATAGATGATCTCGTCGGATTCCTGGACGGCGGCTTCGACGACGGGATGACTTCCGACGCCACGAAGCACGCCTTCGCTGATTTCGAGGGCTGCGTCACTGATGACCTCTGTACTGGTTGCGATATGGAGTAGCCCTCGGATGGATACTGAATCGTCGACCGTCTCGGCTGCACGAAGCGCCCAGACCTCGAACCGTGACTGGAGTGCATCAACCTCGACTTCGAGCTCGCGAACTTCTTTAGCAAGTTCCGGACTGTCGAAGAGGACGCTCCCATATGCGAGATCGACGGCCAATTCGCTCATGTTCTTCATGAGGGCGACCGTCTCGACAGCCCGGTCGAGATCCTCGATCGGCTGCTCAACCGTCTTGGGTGGCGTATACCGCCCGCCGGTGACCGCCTCGTAGACGCGTGTCAGTCCCTCTTCGGCCCCCCGACAGAACAGGACATCTTCGGTTTGGAGACGTGTCTCACGGCTCGGATTGAGGATCCATTCGTCGTCACGCCTGAGTGCGAGCACGCGGACGCCCGTCTCCGTCTCCAGATTGATGTCGCCGAGCGTTCGGTCGGCGTATGGTGAGTCTGCACTGACGGTCGCTCGCGCGAGTGTCTCGACAGCTTCGGGCAGTGCTCCACGGAGTGCCGGTGGAAGCCCGATGTCTTCGAGGACGACCTTTGCGATGTCGCCTGCAGCATCGCTGATTTTCTCGGCGGCCCCCACGATTCCGAACACGGGGGCGAGAGCTTCCGCTTCCTCAGGACGGCGGCCAGCCATCACGAGACTCATTCTGGCCTGCAACTGGAGGAGGTCCATCTCGTCTTCGAGGGCGAGGACTTCTTCGGCGAGCTCTGGATTTTCGAAGAGGACCGACGAATATGAGAGATCGATGAGCAACTCGGCGATGTCCTTCATCTCGCCGAGTACCTCCTTGACGCTGACCGGCTCATACTCGAGTCCGTCGTCCTCGCTCATACTACGTCTTGAGCCCGGGGTTCACTTAATGTCCTACAATCGGGGGTCTCGATCAGCGGAGCGCTAAATTGTGTATAGCGGAATAAGATATATGACTCCGCAGTTTTCTGGGAATCCGGCGCTAGGTGGCCCCAGCTCCTCGAATTCAGCTGATAGATTGATACTATGGAGTGGTCCTGATTATGCCAATAATCACGACCACCTTTAAGTACCCCGGCGCTGTCGGTGAAGCACGAATGCTGCAACCGCCTCACGACGGCGCTTCCCCCAGGGTAGAGGCTCCGAGACCGGGCCCGCAGGACGGTGGAGGGCCGGTGAATGCCTGACCGAGCGCTTTCGACGCCGCTCGACGACAGCTTCGAGCGCTACCTCCAAGACAAGGGGAAAGGCCGCGGCGGCGACGGTGGGAACTATCGACGTAACGCAGCCCGCGAACTCGAGCGGTTCGCCGAGTGGGCCGCCGGCGACCGCGGCGCCGACGACTGGACCGGGATCGTCTCCGACGACGTCGACCGCGAGCCGACCTTCGACGATCTCGACGAACGCGTGTTCAGGGAGTACGCCCGACATCTCGGTGGAGATCGGGGACTCAAGCAGAACACGGTACAAACCTATTACCGCTATATCTCTGCCTGGTGTGGGTGGTGTGTCAACGAAGGGTATCTCGAGGCGCATTACGCGCAGCGGGCGAGTGCGATGGCGCCGTTACCGGAGGACGACGGCCGCAAGCCCGGCGACCAGCAGGCCTGGACGTCCGAACAGCGCCACGCCCTCACCCGCCACGTCGACGAACGGGCCCGCGACGCCGTCGAGACGTACACGACCCTTCCAGAGGATACTGACCCCCTCGACAAGCAGCGAGCGCGCTACGCGGCGCTGAAAGCCGCTCGTGACCGAGCGCTGGTGTTCGTCCTCGCGTACACCGCCGTCCGCGTCGGGGAGCTACTCCGGGATCCGAACGATCCGCGACGGCGTGGCGTCCGCTGGGAGGATCTCTCACTCGACGACGGGAGTATGGACGTCTACCGGAAGAAACAGCAATGGGACGCTGCGAGTCTCCCCGACCCAGTGATTTCGCCGCTGCGAAGCTATCGTCAGCTGATGGACCCACCGACGGAGCGCTGGCCGGTGTTTCCGACGTTCGACCAACGGACGCTCGCGGAGCTCGTCCGGGAAGAGCTAGCCGAACGAGGGGAACGCCCAGAAGCAATCACTGAACGCCGTGCGGAGTACGCTCGCGACCTGCTGCTGGCGCTCGATGAGGACATTCGGCCGCCGTCGATCACGACGGACGGCGCACGGTCGATTCTCCAACGGCTCTCAGAGGCTGCAGAGATCGACATCGCCCATCCGAAACACGACTATCTCGCGCCCCACGGTGGTCGACGTGGAATGGGCGAGGTGCTAGTCCGCGCGTTCGGGTACACTGTTGCGGCTCGCTATCTCGATAACTCGGAGGAGATGGTTCGTGAACGGTATTCGCATATTGAAGCCGGTGAATTGGGTGATGTTGCTACGGAAGCACTCAACGAGATTGATTCCGTTTAAAGGTACGACAGCAAGCTTTAGCAGAGTGCCGATTAATGGGTAACTAAGTCATAAATGCCGGACTTCTATGCAGGGTGTGTAACTGAGTGTCCCTCCGAAACTGAGCTTGTCGTATTGCGGCGAAACGGAACTGAGGTACTGGTAGAAAACGCCGTTCCGCACGAAACAGATTATGACTCGGTCGAATTAGGGGATCTCGTAAAAATCGAGGAACGCCCTTCTTATGAGGACCGGGCAGTTGATATCTATTCTCGCAACGGTTTCTCTTCGGGCAATATCCCTGCTGTAGTTGAAGACGTTTTTGATGGAACAGCCATCGTACGTACTGATAATGGACTTTCTACAGTCACCCGAGTTCCTGACCACGTCAATGCTGGCGAAACGATTCAAGTCACAGCAGCTATGACCTACCATGGTCATCTTTCGGATAGTCCACCAGATATTGACGATCTTCTTCCTGAGTCAGAAACGAGCGATGACGATTATGAGTGGCGGTACGAGGAAGATATCTCCGTCACGCTTGAGGATGTTGGTGGCTTGGACCATGTCAAGCGCGCCGTTCGGGAACAGATTATACAGCCTCTCGACACTGAAAACGAGGAGTTACGGGAGACGCTGGATGTGACTCTTTCTCAAGGACTGCTATTCTATGGGCCAGCAGGGACTGGAAAAACTCGAACAGCCAAGGCTGTCACAAATCACGTCGACGGTGATCTCTTCATCGTCGACGGCCCGGAACTCGTCAGCAAGTACTACGGTGAAACTGAGCGGCAAATTCGAGATGTCTTCCAAGAAGCAGAACGAGCAGCGGAGGCCTCGGGAAATCCCAGTATCGTCTTTTTTGACGAACTGGATAGTATGGCGCCATCACGTGGGCAGGCGGATGAGACAGAACGCCGTATTGTTGCTCAACTCCTCTCAGAATTGGATGGATTTGATGAGCGAGGGGATATCATCGTAATTGGAGCAACGAATCTTGTTGATGAAATCGACCAGGCGATTCTTCGACCAGGTCGATTTGATAGCCAGCTGGAGTTCTCTAAACCTGATCGTGAGGCACGGGAAGCGATTCTTCAGATTAGTCTCGGCGATACCCCTATCGCAGATGATGTCAATCTCACGGTCGTCGCTGAGCAGACGGAGGAGTTTACTGGAGCAGACTTAGCTGCGGTCGTTGACCAGGCAAAGTACCTCGCACTTCAAGATGGTGAGGAGGCGGTCAGAATGGAACACTTGCGAATTGGCGCGGCACGGCGGCAGGAGGCTCAAGAATGAATTTTTCTAATATCCGGAACTACTGGCGATTTTGGCGTTTCGGGAAGGTATCGGGTGAACCATCCGAAGATGAGGGTAAACAATTCCCACAGCTCCGCGAGTTCGTCTATATTGACCAGCGAAGTGTGAGGAGTCTCCTCGCTTCGACGGACTCTGGTCGAGTGGCAGCTGAACAAACAGACCGAGAGACCAACGTCGACACAAAACAGAATTCCGCAAGCGTGGGTGCTGGTTCAGGACCTGTGAATGCTGGTGTTGGAACAAATCGAACTACGCAACAGGGGAATGAGACGGAGAACGTCTATTCATTCGATCTCATTCAATCGAAGTTCACACGCCTGTACGAGCACGAGGACATCAATCCTCAGATCTCATTGACTGCTGATGGAGCGTACGACCTCCAAGACGGGCTTGAGTTATCTACCCTAGATCGGGGTGAAGTATTGGAGTTTAGGGGTACTATCCGACTGCATCCGTTGTATAGAGTGTTCCGGGCAATAGAGTATATAGACACGGCAGCCCCGGATGAAGCGGATATATCGGAAGGAGAGATGCAGCTTATTGAGGAGAGTCTCGGGAATAAGATTCCAATAGAGATCGAGGTAGATGGGCTATCTATAGACGAAGACGGACGGATCTCTGAGAGTTCTGAGGGAGATGCATTCAATGTCGTAGCATTGCTTGACGAAACTGAACTCTGGACTGAACCAATCCAGACGTTGGCCTCGAACAAGCAATTCCGGATATTTTGTCGGGTGGAGTCCATTAGGCCAGATTGGTACCCGATGAAGCTGATTCGGGTCTTGGAGAGCATTTCGTCGGATCTGGCGGAGAATTTTAACGATGATTTGGAATCTGAACTACAAGCAGCGATGGATCGATTTGAAGCACAAGTTGAGGCTACCACTGAAAACACGGGATTTGACGAACAGAAGCTCCACGAGTTCATTGAATTCCTCGGTGAGAGAGCGGAGAGTTCGATACAGGCCGACCAGTTAGATGAGGTTGTCGAGCACGCAGCGGATGCATACTCACCGGACGCAACGGTTGCTGTCGAACAAGAGGTAGAACTCCTGAAACAGGCCTACGATTCATTCACAGAAATTCATTCAGAGGATGAATTTTCGGAGGATTCTGCTTCCTTACGGTCGGACTTTCGCCAACAAGCAACCCATTCACAATCCGCCGATTCTGACCGTGATTTCACCGCTCACCTGGAGGCCAACGTGATTGGAGTCTACTGGTAATCCTTATTGTCGTTTGAGACTTTCAGGGCTCTCTGCGGGCTTAAGCGGGTCAGTTGGATGCGGTCGATCGACGTTGGCAAGCTCCTCGAGATATGAACGAAACTGGTCAGCAAACGTTTCGTCATCAACGACTCCATCACGAGCTGCGACGACGAGGTCGTCGATGCTTGCGGTCTCTTCCTCTTCAGATGTTGCCTTCTCGAATGCAATGAAAGCGATCGAACTGAATTGACGACCAGGGCCGAATTTACAGAGGCCGCAGCCGAACTTTTCAGGAGTGAACTGCCGGCCGTACCACTGGTGATCCGGGCAGACAAATCCCTTCCACTGTTCGTCGAGTCCGTGAACGGCTGCCTCCCATTCATCGTCGTCGAGGGTGGCGGTGAAGTAGGCGCCGTTGAACCCCTTGTCGTTGTGTAGATATCCGGTATTGAGTGCGGTTTTGAACTGCCGTGCTCGGTGTGTATCACCGCAAAAGTAGGCATTTGCCGAGGATTGGAAGAATGCCTCCTGAGAGATGCCGTGAGTGAGGAGGATATCTTCGGGGCCAGCATCGGCTGGGTCCGCTGTAAACCGCTGTCCATCGACCGTTAGTTCACCGCCAGCCTGGAGACGATGACCGACACTCAGTTCGTATTCTTCTGAGACGTGTGTCGGTGATCCGCCGAAGGCCCGTTCCTTATCTCTGTTTCCATAGATGTAGACAAGAGTTCCGCGTTCCGCTAATGTCTCGAAATACGGTTCCACAGCCTGGAGTTGATCCACCCCTGTCTCGAGGTCAGTCTTGTAGGCGTTCGTGATGTCGCCTGTGTGGATGATGAAGTCGAATTCCTCACCGTCGGTGGCCTCGACAAGTTTCTCGAGTGATTCTGTATCCCCGTGATTGTCGCCACAGGCGAGAATCCGCTGATGGGTCATACTTGGACGTGATACGCAGCTACGAAAATACCACCGTTGGAGTATCGATCTGTCCGTCTGTGATCCAAACCAGCGGACTTCAATCGAACCCCATACTCCGATTCAGCTGATCGTGCTGTTTCGAGCGAGCCATAATCTACCTCTAGCAAATTACTCAGGGATGAATTGCCCTTGTTCGATGTAGGCCCCTACTTCCCCATGCTTGAGGTTCGGCGCATCGACGAGCTTGATCCGACGCTTCTCGCCCGAGGTCTTCTGGATTTGGAGACGGAACGGAACCGAGTGGTCGACGATTGCTCCTCCGTAGGATTCTCCTGAGGAATTAGTCGCGTTCGTAACCACCACGGCAGCGTTCTTCATATCACCGAACCGCCGCAAGTCGTGGAGATACGAGTTTAGCTTTTGTTGACGCTCGGCAAGCTCGCCTCTCCCCTGGTATTCTGCACGGAAATTAATAGTTAGTGAGTCGACAATCACCAATCGCAACTCTGACCCGGCTGATTCAACCCTATCTGCCAGATTGGAGAGCTCCTCCGTTGTGAGCAGTTGCTCATTAGTGGTCGTTGGCCGCTCGATGTGGATATGATTGAGGGCCTTTTCAGCGAGATCCTCTACGTCACCAGGTGGAATCTCAAACCGGGCGCCCAGAGCTTCTCGCCGATCCGTGTCGAGCCCCTCGATGATCTCTGTAACTCTGTCCGGATCGAACTTCCCTCGCGTGTCGATGTAGGCTGAGTCCCCTCCGAGACCGCCTGCGTTGTCGGGGAGAAGTGACTGGACGCAGAGCTGGTGGGCCATCGTGGTCCGCCCACTGTTTTCGTTGCCATAGAACTCTGTAATCGCCTGTGTTTCAATACCTCCACCTAGAAGCCGATCAACTCCACTGTGGCCCGTTTCCAGCTTTTTAATGCTGGGACGGTCAAGGACAGCGGCTCCTGAATCAAATCCTCCGATATCAGCAGCCTCACGGGCACCGTTGATGATGTCCGACGCTGTGCTCTCACCCACGTCGATAATAGAAGAGAGTTCCCCTGGTGATGAGACCGCAAGGAACTGCATCGTCTCGAATCCGGCCTCCTTGAGATCCGTTTCTCTGCTTGGTCCTACTTTCGGGAGGTCCTGGAGGTCATCGCTGGACATAGGTTCTCTCGAAACGCTGTCGTCATAAATCCGATGACGCCCCTGGATTTCCGGGGTGCTATCGACGATATTGACCACTCGGATTGTTTGATGGGTTGTCTTCCCACGTACTGGACTAGGCCTGTGGGCCGGGCGGAGTGACTGATCCCCAATTTATGGAGGAATCCAACTTGTGTGGTCGCGGAGAGTAGTCTCGGGAGTCTCCATCGTCGCCCCGCACTTGGGGCAGTAATCTTCGATCGCATCCTCATCGTAGAGATAGTGATCACACTCGGGAGGGCTGGCTTGGAAATACACGTCGTCCCAGTCGAGATCAGGCTCTCGACCGTAGAGACAGAATGTACTGTGTCCTGACCGCCCTCGATGGTTCGTCACTAACCGAACGGGACAGTACATGCACTCGCGGAGTTCGATTAACGGCTGGTCGGAATGGTTCGTCCAGAGCGTTTCTCGCCGCCCCCATTCGTGAAACCCCTTCGGCCCCCGACAGCGCTCTATCTCAGGTCGTGTCGCAAGCAGCTTCTCCACCTGTGCGGAGTGGTACTGGCTTCCTGCCCACTTCCAGAACGGATCTCGGTCGTACTCACGGACAATCGCGTTCTTAAGCGCTTTCAGGGGAAAGTCAGGGCCGTGCTCGTCGCTCGCGGTGTAGGTGTAAATGCCGTCGGACTCGTGAAGCCGGCGTAGCTCGCAGCCCTGGGCAGTACAGATATCGTACGTAATCAGGTCATCCTGTCCGCGAGGATGGGCATAGGGCGGCACACGCTCCCACGCGTGTTCGCCGTCGTAGAGGAGCGCTTGGCAGTTCGTAAATCGGCTCGCTTTGCTCGTTCGTTGGGCGTATCCAGAACCGTCGTCTTGCTCAAATTCGGCACCGATCGTATCGTAGTTGAACGTATCGAGAAGGACTGTTGCCGCGCGTATCCAGACGACCGAGTACCCAGCGGCCAAGTAGTCATGCGTCACCTGATGGACGTCTTTGTCCTCGTGGCTGTGCTGTACCTCAACGGCGAGCCCTTCCCCGAAATAAGGGTTCCAATCATCAAAGGTCGCGAGTGCGTCGGCCCGGCGTTCGGTCACAGGTGTCGGCACCTCGGCCACGTCGACGTCCACCTCCGTCTCGATGCGGGCGTTTTCTCCGAATTGCTGGTGCAGAGCGACCTCGACACGGGCGACTGCGCGTTCGTGGGTCTCTGACTCGCCGCCATTCGAGCAGCGCTGGCCGGCGTCGTCTGATACGTGGTAGAAGTGTCGAGACTTGCCCGGCGCCGATCGCGGGTACATCGTCCCGCCGCATACTGGACAGGTGACTTCTTCTCCATCGTCGACAATAGCGGGGACGACCGGGCGACCGTCACGACGACCGCGGAAGGGCATATCCCCACAGAATATCTCAATAAGCAAGTATCTCCCCCAGCTAATCGGCCTAGATAAGTGAAGCTAGAGTCCGAGGGCCGACTCTACGGAGGGATTTTCTAAGCAGTATTTAGTGTTCTATGTCCCGAATCAGACCTCGCCTCCACGCCGTATTCCTAATCAGAATTCAAAAACTCGAGAACAGTCTCCAGCGATTCTATTCGTCCGATGAGTCGTCGGACCGTGTGTTGTCGGGGCTGTCGCTGCCCTTGAATGTCTCGTTGGATCCGGACTGCCCCAGGTCGGGGGCTTCTCCGTCTCCGGAGGATCCGGAGTCACCAGAATTGCCTTCCTCACTCATAGTATGAATAGGAGTATCGTCCCGGCCACTAAAAGGATGACGCCGAGGATCGATGTGATGAGTGCGTTATCGACATCTTCAGACTTGTCCTCTGTTTTTGACTGTACCTTATCAAAGCAGTCTGAGTGGATATTGATTGCACGAGAAAGATAATCGACTTCATCGTAGTCGTGTTTAGCTACCGCTCGAAACATATCGGTTTCAGGGCCTGTACTGATACTCTCTCGTTGTTGTGTTTGGAAGGCCCTGTATGTGGAATAGCCAAGTGAGATAACGGCTCCTCCGAGTAGGATTCCTGAGATTGGTGTTATCTGAGTTAGACTGGATTGGGTGGGTACGAGGCTTGCGAAAACTGTAGCGACAAGTCCATTGAATTGTACGACTCGCCAGGCTTTCTGAGTAATATCGTTTAGCGATTGGAGTTCCTGATCGAGTACCCGTCGAACGTCATCGAGTGCGTGGCGGCGAGCTTCTGAGGAGGTGTCTGAATCTTCATTTGACTCCTCCTGATTTTCTGTCTCTTCCACGCCGTTTCTCATACTCGGGGATATCAGCGGTGAAATAAGAGCCTATGGTCTCTGGGAAACGATTTCTTTTACTGATTTAGCTGATCGTATCTCTCTTTTACGACGTGAGCCGTGAGTCCGACGAAGAATAGGGTGGCTATGCCGACATTTTCATCATAGTAGGCGTCAGGTGAGCCGTGCATTATTCGGTGACGGTGATTCCAAAAGTCGTCCCATTGTTGTTTGAATGACTCCCCCTCATCATCTTCGACACCGAAAATGGCGTGTTCATCGTACCATTTCTCCAGAGCACATTTTTTTCGTCCGCCGAAGTAAACGGGGTTTCCGCCGTCGTTGTAGAAGTCAGGGTCAATATCTGGGTCGTTCTCACAGAGCCAGGTGATCAGGCCATCAAGGGAGGAGAGTAGCAGGTGGAGTCCTTTGTATGGGTACTCGGTTTCAGAGTCATCTAGTTCTTCAGCGAGCGAGGTAGATCCCTCTTCGATACGTCCTGCGATAGTGGTTAAATTTGGGTCCCCCGTGGATTCGAGATATTCGCGTCCTTCATAGGTCCACTTCATTGCTGTGAAGGAAGCCTCTTCGCTTGGAGAGTAGTCCGCTGGGTCGTAGTCCCAAGGTGGACCGAGGTTGATGTATTCTTCTGCGTGTTGTCTCGATCGCTCTAATCGTTCCTGGCCCTGACGGACTGCTTCAACCAGTTCTTCCATTTCCTCCTGTGAGGGGAGGGCATCTGTCGCCGCACGGAGCGTATCTTCAGATAGTCCAAAGAGGGAATCATCGGAATCACTCATCGTGTGAGTGTTGTTATCGAAATAGTGTAAATAGCCCGTATAAGTTTGCTCCAGTGGGTACAGTACCCATCGTCAGTATCTGAACGAGATTCGGCGTAAAATCTTCGAACCTTTATATGGTGGACAAGAGAAGTCCGCGATGGAATGTCTGACCTAATCGTCAAAGCAGCCGTGAAGGACGCACTTTCGGACCACAACGTCTCGGCAGATTTCTACGACGCCCTCAACGAAGAGGTCGCCGAACTGCTCGACGACGCCGCAGAGCGTGCCGAGGCCAACGACCGGAAGACGGTCCAGCCCCGCGACCTGTAGGCCTGCGTAACGCAGCCCACCCAGGCACTCGAACGTAGCTTTTTGAGGTTCCTGATCAGAAGTTAGGAAACGGAGATGGCGGACGCACCGGATACCGAACGGCAGGCGGTCGAACCCGATGCGAGAGAGGTCCTTAGCGTGTCCCAGCTGAACGACCGGATCGCGTCGGTCGTCCAGGACGCGCCTGCCCTCAACGGCGTCCGCTGTATCGGGGAGGTCACTGACCTCCACAAGAACAGTACGGCACTCTACTTCACGCTCACCGACGGCGACGCCGAGCTCCCCTGTATGATCTGGGCGAACCGTTACCGGGAGATGGACGCCGACCTCGAGGACGGGACCGAAGTCATCCTCGAGGGCGATATCGACTACTGGGTCGAAGGTGGGAAAATCGACCTCAAACCGTGGGAGGTGATCGTCGTCGGCGACGGCGACCAGGCGGCTGCCGTCGAGCGACTGCGAAGCGAACTCGAAGAGCGTGGCTGGTTCGACGACGAGCAGAAACAGCAACCGCCGGCGTTCCCGGAGCGGATCGGCGTCGTCACGTCCCTTCGAGGAGACGCCCGGTACGACATCCAGAACGCGATCCACGGACAGGACCCCACCGTCGACATCCTGGTGAAGGACGCAACCGTCCAGGGGTCGAACGCGCCGACGTCCATCGCGAACGGCATTCACCATCTCGACCGCTCGGAGGACGTCGACGCCATCATCGTCGGTCGGGGCGGTGGGAGCGATTCGAACCTCCAGGCCTTCAACACCGAGCGGGTTGCGGAGGCGATCTTCACCGCGAATACCCCGGTGGTCACCGCGATTGGACACACTGATGACCAACTCATCGCGGATCAGGTGGCGGACGTCGCGACGATCACGCCGACTGCCGCCGGCGAGTATATCGTGAACTCCCGTCAAGAGTTCCTTGCGAGTGAGATCGAGCCGCTGGAGCAACAGCTCGACGCCGCGTACGAGACCTTCCAGCAGGACCACGAACACGAACAGGAGCTCGCCGAAGCAGTCGATGAAGCGACCGCACCCGAGGGCCTCCCACCGATTTACTACAAGGTCGCCATCGTAGTGCTACTGTTGCTGTTGCTGGTCATCACCGGACTTTGGCTGGGGGTGATCTAACCGTGGCAAACGACTCCGAAATCCACGATCGAGTGAGTCGCGTCGAGGAGATTATTGAGCAGCTCGACGCGGACGAGTGGGACCTCGATGAAGGTACAGCCCTCCACGAGGAAGGTGAGGAACTCTTGGCCGAAGTGCGAGAGATCCTCGACGAGGGGAGCGGCGAAGTTGTGGAGCTCGAGTAAGCGAGCTGATTCTCACTCTTAACCAACAGACTTCTTCCTCCTGCGCCTTCGTTGGTTAAGTCCTTTTTCTACGAGAGAAACAAGTAATTTGGTTATAATTTACTCGACAAACTTGCACCAGTTGATAGCCAGAAAGCATTTAGGTATCATCCAGCTACCGCGCCAATATGTACCGGGACTCAGCCGGTGCATACCCATACCCGCATGTATGATTACGAGGTCAGTCACCATCGAGGACATCGATGACCTGTACCTGATGTGGAACGACCACATCAACGCCTCCGCCCTCTATCGCCGCGCCCTCCGCGAGGAAATGGAAGTCCGCGGTGTTGACCCCGATGAACTCCGCGACCTCCTCGAACGGGCCCGCGAGCAGGGCTACACACTCGAAGAGATCGCAGAGGACACCAACCGATTCGACGATCTCCAGTCGCTCGTCGAAGAGCAGCAAAGCCAGCCAACGGCTGAAGACGCCACCGATGATTAGCCCGCTATGTCACAGGACCAGACTCCCTCCGACCCTGAGCGTAGCGTCGAAAACCAGTCACCGCTGACCGGGAAGATCCCTCGACAGGCAGCGTTCACTGTCGTCCTCCTGAGCCTGTTAGCTGTCCAGCCGGTCGCCGCCCAGAGTAACGCGGTCTGTAGCGCAGACAACCTCCCGAGTATGATTGAGGGGTTCTTCCAGCTGACCACCGCGCTGGGGATCGTCGGCCTCGCCATCGTCTGGCAGGCTGACTCCCTCATCGAGATGTTCACCCTCAATCCCGAGCAGAAGAAGGGCCTCAAGCGCCACAAGCGCTCGGCGATGAAGTCCGCGGTCGTCCTCGTCGTGCTCGGCCCGCTCTATACGGTTGCCGGGTCGATGATGGGCCTCCCGCTGGCGCAGTGCGTCGACCTCGTCCCCTGGTAACCACTCCGCAGTCCCCGTGCGAGCCCTATGAACCATCGAGAGCTCTCCGTGCTCATGGCCGGCTTGCTCGCGACGAGCCTAGTCACGGGTATCGTCGCCGCTGACCCGCCACGACCAGGTACGGAGGGGAACGGGCTCACGGAAAACGAGTCGGCAACGCTGTGGTCACGTGATGCGGACAACTACATCACGCAAGAGGAGTACCGCCAGCGCTACGGCGAGGACCGCTCCGCTGTCCATCAAGTCGCGAACGGGACGGACATTACGTTCAAACGGCCGCCCGCGACAGCGGCGACGTGGACGCGGAACGACTTCGAGGACCTCGACGCCGGCGGCCCAGATACGTCCGTGCATCCACCGCACGCAGACCTCGAGGACGGCGTCTTCATCGAAGATGCTCACGCGACGATCTTCGCGGTCCAGCCATCTACTCGTGGCCACCTCGAGTCCGGTGAAACCCCACTCTACATCGCGCCGAATGGGACAATGCGCGGGTTCGTTGATTACCGCGTTCGCGTCCCCAACGGGAGTTCCTCCGGCAACACGACTATCTCGTGGTCGCTCACGGAGCACGAGATCGAAGAAGTCCGGTTGAAGAAGGACGGCGAGACCATCGCCGAGCGTGACGGGGCCCATACGCCTGCCCTCGACTACCAGATCGAGGACGACTGGAGTGCGAATCTCACGCTGGAAGCGGAGATTAGCGTGCGGCTGAAGAAGACCGTCAGGACCGACCTGGGTGACCGGACGGACGTCGACGTCACCTATCGGACGGAAACACGGAACGTCTCCGATTCGATCGCCGTCGAGATCTACGACCTCTCGGCGTACCCCTACTACGCCGAGTATCCGAACGGCGATGCCGGCGTGGCCATCTTCCAGTCGCGGCCGTGGCAGGGGTACACGCTCACGGAGGACGGTGAGGCACGGGTCCGTGGCATCTGGCGGTTCTACACCGCTCGGAACACCAACTGGGACACGCTCGTCCGGTCGAATCGCACGGATAGCGCCACCGTCGAGTCAGACGCGATTCCGGTGTACGTCCACGCCTATCCCTCACGGATCGGGCCGCGTGCCGAGCCGGTTCGAGACGGACCGGAACTCATCGAGACCTGGGGGACTGACCGCCCGTCACCAGTCGGCACCATCGGTGAGAACATCAATATCGACATCGTCAACCAGTCGTACACGACGACGTACGGCGTCGCCGTTCGAGCTGAGAACGTCGATCGAGAGGCGCTGCACGTTGCGGGAATCGTCCGGGGCGTGAATGCGTCAATCGTCGAGCCGGACGCCGGCTCCGAGCGGCAGCTCCGCCGCAGCAATCTTACTGTTGAGGTCATCCATCAGAATCAGTCGCAAGCGACGCTTAGGGTCGAACTGCGGGATAATCAGACCGGCGCGCCGATCGGGCTCGACGATAGCCGTCAGTATCCAATCGGCGGCACCACCCGAAACGGGTACATCACGGTCGCGGATCAGCGCGTTGAGACCAACGCCTCGGGGGTGGCGATCGTGACCATCGACGAACCGGGCATCTACACGGCTCGGTACCATCCGGGCTCGTGGCTCGGTCACGACCCGGCGTACGTGAGTGATACCGCGACGGCCCGGTGGCACCCACTCGGGACGATCGACGGCTGGTTTGCGCTGGTGTTCGAGGTCGGCTGGCAGCTCCTGCCGTTCTTCGTGATGTTCTACGCTGGCAAGCGCCTCCTGCGGATGCTCGGCCCAGAAGACATCTTCGGACAGAAACCATGACTCAGGACAATCCCCACCTCAGTAGACGGACCGCCCTCCGAACAGTCACCGGCGCCGCTCTCGTGAGCGTGGCCGGATGCCTCAACAACGACGATTCCCCGGATGGCGGGAACTCAACACCGTCTGATGAAAGGGGAATCATCCAGCAAGTCACCGTAGAGGGGGCAGAACTCGTCGTTGAATACTCCTCAGAGGAGGGAGTCGACCAGATCAACCTCGTCCAGCCGAATGGGGAGCTGTTCGGTCAACGAGAAACCGCTGCTGGGTCACAACAGGTCTCTTTCGAGATCGGAACTTCCTATGAGCCTGGAGAGTATACTGTCGTGGCTCTCAGCGGTGAAGAAACGCTAGCTGAGAGTTCCTCACTGATTCAGCCGGAAATTGGAATTCTGGGGGTCGGTCTTTACCGGAATAACCCTGAGAAGCCGTGGGACGAAGTCTACGGAGATACTGAGACGGATCGGATAAAGAACGGGGAAGCGTACGTCACCGTCGAAAACACCGGAAGCGGACCAGAAGCGGTTGTTGAGTTAATTTTCACCGGTGATGTTCCAAACCCGGTCGAAGATCCCCGAGGTAGCGGGATGTATGAAACTGAACAGGTGGTGATCTCGCCGGGAGAAACTACAGACCTGTTCAGTAGTTCGTTCCCGTTTGGTTCCGAATCTGAGGAGGGAATGGGGTGCTCCCCGAATGGGAACAGCGGCCAGTTCACCGTCACAGTCCGAACCCAGGTTGGCGGCGACCAGGTGTCGAAATCCTTCGATGTACAGTACTCCGGATCCACGGAGATGAGTGACTGCGAGGTTTCAATCACGGAGGCCTAACGATGGTGGACCTGATAGACGTCGTTCTCGAGGGATTCAAAGACGTCGTCGATTGGTTCATCGGTCTGTTCATGGACGGGCTTCGGTCGGGGTATCAGACGCTGACCGAAGAGATGTTTGGCACTCCGACTCCCCAGACTGATGGGACGTTCATTTTCGGAGAACCAAGTAACGCCCCTTGGCCAGCAATCCAAGAAGGGCTCATCGGCGGCGAGATCATGTTGATTTCTCTGCTGCTACTTGTGATGAGCGTTCAGGGACGACACACCATCCGCATCTTCAATATCGGGAGTGCGTACGAGGCTCGGAAGACCAAGAAGACTGCCTGGGTCGGAGCCTTTCTGATTATTACCTGGTACTGGATTGGGGCGCTCGCGCTCTACCTTGTTGATGGGTTCACGATTGCCCTGATGCCGGAGCTGTCCTCGCTGGGCTCTGCTATGCTGCAGTTCATAACGGGGTCGATTACCAACCCCGGTCTTGGTCTCCTCTTTGCTCTTATCGGAGGAATTTCGATGTGGGCACTGGAGGCGCTGTTCTACATCCGGCAGATTCTCCTCTACGTCTACCTGTACGGGATGCCCATCGCGTTCGCCGTCGCCTATGGCAACATTCCTGTCCTCTCTGATGTCGCGATGGGGTTCAGCAAACGGTTCGTCCCATTGGCCATCCTACCCCTGCCTGCGGCGATAGTCCTCAAAGGATACGACCTACTCTACTCTGGAGGGACGTTGACGCCGGGATCAGCGTTCCTCAGGTATCTCGTTGCGGCTTCACTTCCCCTCGTTGCGCTCTATGTCACGTGGAAGACGTTCAAGTACGCGACCCCGCTGACGGCGAAGGTTATCGGTGGTGCGACGAAAGGAGCGGCCCTCATCGGCGGTGTCGCCACTGGAGCCTACATCGGCGGCGCCGGCGTCGCGACGACCGCGGCCCGGTGGGGACCGAAGGCCGCAGCGGGACACGCTGTGGCGCAGAAAGCTGCAGCCCGGGGCGCGAACAGCGACGAAGACAGCGGGACGCCGTCGTACCGGCGGACCGAGAACGACCCTGGAGGTTACTAACAATCCATGTCCATCGACGAAGACGCAGCCGCACGGCGCATCATGGACCAGTTCGGTGAGGAGAGCCGCATCCCTTACCTCAACATCGAGGAAGGCGACGTCGGCGTCCTGATCGCCTTCCCGATCGTCGGCCTGTTCATCGCTGGCCTCACCGGCATCGAATCACTCGCCCTCCCGTTCGTCGCAGGTGGGTTCGGGTTCGGCGTCGCGATCGTCTACGTCTCGCCCGACCACCTCAACGCGTGGACGTGGACGAAAGACGTCTATCGCTACGTCAAACGCCCCCAGATCACGTTCAGCGCCCCGGAGGACGCCGACAGTAGCACCAACGAGACAGAGCGGAACGAGGGCGGGCTCGCGAACTACACACCGTTCAAGCCCGACGAGCGGACGCAGGACCTCACGAATATCGAGCGGGCGTGGCCGGGGGCTGGCGCGATCCAGCGCGCGGACGGCACGATGGAGGCGTTCATCGAGATCGATCCCGGAAACATGGACTTCGCGATGTCCGACGACTGGGCACAGCTCCAAGACGCCGGCGAGGAGTTCGCCAACAAGGAACTGGACTCGAAGCTCAAACTCCACGCGACGACCCGCTCGTTCCCGGTCGAACAGATTACGGAGAACATCGAAGACCGCCTGAACGACGAGGACGTCAAAGAAAACCCGATCTTCCGGGAACTCCTCGAGGAGTATCGGGAGACGCGGCCGAAGGAGATGCGCGAACGGGGCATCCAGCAGGTGCGGTACTACATCGGCGTCGAGGTTACGCCGCTGGAGGTCTACGACCGCTTCCGCGACGAGGGGACACCGGCCGAGAAGCTGACGCAGTTCCCCGTCATCGGGTTCCTGTTCAACCCGTTTGTAACCCGCCGCGAGGACCTCACCGACGTCGAGCGCCGCGCACAGATGTTCGAAAAACTCGATAGCCGAGTCAACGACGTGCGGTCGGAGTTCATCCAGCAGGCGTCGGGCTGGTCCGCACGCCGGCTCAGCACGGTCGAGCTCTTCGTGTTGAATATGGACTTCTGGAACGGCCGCGAACACGAGTACGACGACGCAGAGAGCGTCGTTCGCGAACAACCCATCATCGGCCACTCGCGCCGGGAGGATGCCCACGATGCGTAACCTCGTCCTCCAGACGGGCAGCGGAGCCGTCGGCCAGCTCACGGAGTGGGTCACGAATCCGACCTCAGCTGAAGGTGCGGCTCTCTACATCCTGCTCGCGGTACTAGTCGGGATCGGCGGGAAACTCCTCTGGGACTGGTACACCGACGACGACGAGGAAGAGGTCGAGTTCTCGGATCTCCTCGACGAGGAGACCATCGAACAGGGCGCGGCCGAACGCCAACTTCTCGACGACATCGCCGAGTCACACAAAACGGTGACCGCGCCGGCGGCGATTGAGTGGGAGACGCGCGCGGCACGGGTCGGCGAGCAGTGGACGACGACGCTGTACATCGCTGACTACCCGGACTACCCCAACGACGGCTACCTCTCCGAGCTCTTCGAGATGACGGACGTGCAGTTCGATCTGACGGCCCACATCACGCCGAAGAACCAGGAGCGGGCCCGGAACGAACTGCAGGATATCGCTGACGACCTTCAGGTGGACGCTGACCTTGAACAGAGCGTGCGGAGTGCCTACCTACAGGAACGCGCCAACGAGGCCGCAGCGACGTACAAGGCCGTCGAGAACGGCGCGAATGTCTTCGACCAGGGGATGTTCATCACGGTCCGGGCCGACGAGAAGGAGGACCTCCGGGACGCCGTCCAGAAGGTCAAGAGCGCGCTCCGTGACGATCCGGCGAACCTCACGCCGAAGACGGCCATCTGTCGCCAGGATCTCGCCCTCCAGTCCGCCGCGCCCATCGGCGACAACGAGTTCGGGCGGACGTCGATTGCGCTCGGCGGCGCCGTCGGTGCGTTACTCTCCTCGCCGCACAACGCGACGATTCTCGAGGAAGGTGGCGTCGAATTCGGGATTCACAAGGACAACCAGAGTCCCGTGGTCATCGACCCGTTCGCGCGGGACAACGGGTACGCGATGTTCACCGTCGGGGACACCGGTTCGGGGAAGTCGTTCAGTTCGAAGCAGAATTTCATCCGCTCCATCGAGCAGAGCAAGGACCGTATCGGCATCATCCTCGAGCCGTTGAACAACTGGGCCGGCGTCGCCGAAGCCCTCGACGCCAAACGCATCACGGTCGGCGGGACGCTCGGCCTCAATCCCCTGGAGATTCGAGAGACGCCCGAGCACGTCCAGCGCGCGATGGGCGAGGACGCCAGCCCGTTCAACGAGAAGCTCGACGACGCGATGAGCTTCCTGACGAACTTCTTCGCGCTCCGCGGCATTTCGTTGGGCGACCGCCGGACGACGCTGGAACTCGCGCTCAAGCGAGCGTACAAGCGTAACGGAATCACCGACGACATCTCCACGCACGACAATCCGAGCCCGACGATTCGGGATATGATGGACGTCTTCGAGGACATGGTTGACGACCCCGAGGAGTTCGTCGTCCGGTCCGACGAGGAGGCGGGGAAGATCAAGGAGGACGCGACGTGGCTCCTCGACCAGCTCCGCCCCTTCGAGGACGACGGTCGGCACGCCAACCTCGGCCAAGAATCGGACTTCGACATCCGCGACGAGAAGGTGATCTACCTCGATCTCGCCCAGCAGGAAGGCAGCGTCGACAGCAGCACGGCGCTGACGATGCAGCTGCTGATCTCGCTGGTGTATGAGCGGGCGAAAGTCTCGGAGAAGGAGGTCGTGTTCTACATCGACGAGGCGCGTTACATTATGCAGGACGCCGCAAGTCTGGCGTTCCTCGAGACAGTGTTCCGCCACCACCGGCATCACGACCTCTCGATCCGTCTGGTCACCCAGACGGTCGACGAGTTCTTCGAGCACGCCGAATCCGAGGCGATTCTGGACCAATGTGCGGTTAAGCAGTTCCACCGCCTCGACGGGATGGACGAAGAATGGGCCGACGAGTTCGGCTTGAACTACGCGCAGATGCGGTTCGTTCAGGACGCTGTCCCCGGCAACGAGGACGCCGGCTTCTCCGAGGCGCTGGTGGGCGTCGACGGCGAGTGGCGCGGCATTCAGGTCAAAGCGATGCCCAAGGAGAAGCGGGTCATCGACTTTGACCCGACCTCCCAAGTTCGGTCCTCGCTGCCCGGCGCCGGCGACGACGCCGTCGATACCGAGATGCAGGAGTTTCAGGAAGAGCTCGAACACCGAGCAACGAACGGAACGAACGAAACGAGCGAACTGAACGAGGAATCAGACGCCGTCGAAGCTGAGCCAGACGGCGGGTCAACGGAGGGGGCCAACGATGGCTGAGTACCTGCGCGTCACGCCGACATCCGAGCGACTTGACCCGGAGAGCATCTCCCGCGTCCTCGACAGTCTCCACAAGCTGACCACGCCCGGCTCGTCGGGCCTCGGGGCGAAGCTGAACCCGCTCCACAGTGAGACACCACCCCGATTCGAGTTCCTCGCAATCAGTGATGGCCCGGACGACCCGGTGGAGTTCTTCTACGGGGCCGATGCCCACCTGGATACGCTCGAGAAGCGCCTCCGCTCAATCTACCCGGCCACATTCGACATCGAGCGCGTCGACGTCGACGTCGCCGCCCGGCTCATTCAGCCAGTCGAGTTCACACCGCCAGAATTCGTCGAACACTACGAGGCCGGGCGGCTGCAGTACGAGTTTGGCCCGGCAGAACAGTACGACGTCGTCGACGAGGAACCAGCGGACTCCGAGCCGGGCGAATCCGACCCCGTTGTCGACGGCGGTACGGCAGCCACGAGCGTCCCCGATCATCACGTTATTGTCGGGGGCTCAGCCCTCGAACTAGCGCCGCCCGATGCACTTCCAGACGAGGAGGAAGAGAGACGGGCCATCGAGAAGCCGACGATGACACCGGCGGGAACGATTCTGGCTCGCCCGGCCCAAGACGCTGTCTCGCCGCTCGGTGTCCGGTGGTGTGGCTCCGCGTCACGGAAGCAGGACTGGATGACCTCGCTGACGCCGTTCACAGCAGAGGAAACTGACGGCGACCTCTCGTCCGTCGACGAACCGGGCGCGGCGCTGGCGTCGCTGATCGACCACCTGATGGAGGCGACAGCGCCGACAGCGTTCCAAGTCGTCTTCCAACGGCGTGCCAGCTGGCAGTCCGACGCGGAGGTGCGGAAAGAGGACCTCGTCGACGGCCGGGATACGTTCTTCCAGGAAGTCGTCGGATCGTTGCTCGAGGTTGAGGAGCAGCGGACCGACCAGGACGACCGGCAGCTCAGCGAGGCCGTCGAGAAGCGGATCGAGTACATCGACGCGAAGAACGCCAAACGGTCGTTCACGGTCAACATCCGCGCCGTCGGCGTCCCCACCGACGACACCCGCGACGACCTCGATGGCCGGATGGACTCGCTCCTCCCCGTGTTCGACCCGCTTGATGGACCGTTCTACGAGGTCGAGGGGCAACGCCTCCGGGACAGCGGCTTCCGTGAGAAAACGAAGGAGAAGAAGGCACGGGCCGCTCTCCATCGCCTCCTCAATCGCGAGTTAACGACGGGCCGGGGGAAGACCCGCCCCGAGCTGGTCCTCTGTGGGACGGAGCTCGCGAACTTCGTCCTCGTCCCCTCCTCTGAGCAGTTGACCGTCGAAGGGACGCGGGGAACGAGGGCCGAACAGCAGAGTCGGAATCCGCTCCCGTGGCCCAATCCGGATCTGATCCAGCAGTTCCAGGACGGGATGGCCATCGGCTACGCGCTCGACGAAAACGGTGAGCCACGGCCGGACCCCATTCGGATCCCGGCGGACCTGTTGCCGACGCATTACGGGCGGTTCGCGTCGACTGGTGGCGGGAAGTCGAAGGCCATCATCAACGACGCCCTCTCGCTCCGCGAGACGACGGGTGGCCCCGTCGTCCTCGTCGACCCGAAGGGGGACGGGATGTGTGAGAACTACCTGCGCTGCCACTACGAGCGGTTCGGTGGCCTCGACGACGTCTACCACTTCCGCGTCCCGGAGACCATCCCCGCGTTCTCGTTCTTCGACATCCGCCCGGCGCTCGAGGCTGGTCGCAACCGTGAGGACGCGATTCAAGACAAGGTCGACCACTTCCACGACATCCTTCGGATGATTATGGGTCGCGAGCAGTACGGGCAGGCGTTCGTCGCGAACGAGATTCTGAGCTATCTGATCAAGGCGCTGTTCGACGAGGAGTACGGGAGCGACGTGTTCGGGCTGGACGATCTCTTCGCCGCCGCGCTCCGGATGCAGCGCGACCAGACGATTCCCCCGGTCTCGGCGGACAACCAGAACATCGAGGAATCGCTGACGCGCCACTTCGCGAAGGACAACCACCAGTTCCAGGTGTCGATGGACGCCGTCGGGAACCGCCTCGACAAGCTCAAAGAGGACGCGCATCTCCGGCGGATCTTTAGCCACGTCCCCGAACAGAACGACGCCGGCGAATATGTCGACAACCGCTTCGACTTCCGCGAGTTCCTCGACGAAGACGCCACCATCATCTTCGACCTCGGCGACCTTCGGCCAGAGGCACAGCGAGCGATCACACTCCTGCTGTTGAGCAACCTCTGGGACGCCGTGCAGGTGCGCCGTCGCGACGGTCAGACCGACTACGAGAAGCTCACGAACCTCATCATCGAGGAGGCGGCGCCGGTCGCGTCGACGAAGCTGGTCTCCGAGCAGCTACTGCCGCAGGGCCGATCGTTCGGGCTGAGTATGGGGCTCGTGATGCAGTTCCCTGAACAGGTGCGGAACCGGAACGAGCGGGCCTACGACGAGGTGCTGAACAACATCAAGACGAAGCTCATCGGCAACATCTCGATCGAGCGCGACCTCGCGGAGTCGCTTGCCCATGAGGACCTCAGCCCGACCGAACTCCGTAACCGAATCAACACGCTCCCAAGTGGCGAGTGGATCGCCCAACTCCCGAGTCCATCGTTCGGCGAGACTGGTCCGCCGCCGTTTTCGCTGCAACCGCTCCCGATTGCGCCGGGGCATCCAGAAAGCGACCAGCCGCTCACAGAGCCCCAGGAAGACCATTTCGAGTCCGTGTCCCGGCCACGGATGGTCGAGCGGACACAGGCCCAGTACGGGCTGACAGAGCCGAATGAGTCGGACACTGCTCCGGGAGAGTCTGGTTGGGGGAGTTCGGGGGCTGAGACGACGGGCTCGGCTGCCGACGGCGATGCAGCGACCGACCCGACGCAATCCGCGTTCATCAGCGAATCGACGACCGAGGACGCATCGACGTCGCCCACGCAGCCCGAGACGGACAGCGACCCAGATGCAGACGAGTCAGAGATGAGCCCCCTGTTCGGGCAGGCCACCGAGACGGACGAGGAACCAACTGGTGACCAAGCAACACAGCCGGAGAACGGGGCAACGCCCGTCCAGGAAAGCAGCGTACCCGTCCCCGATGACGAACTCCGACAACGCGGGCTCAGCCGTGACGACGTCCGGTTCCTGAATCGGGTCCTCGACGTGATGAACAGAGAGGACGACGAGTACACGCTACTGGACAGGATGAGCCAGCTCCGGGACGAATACGACGACCTCCATATAGAGCGGCTCACGGAGCAGGACCTCCTAGAAGCGGACTCCGCGGCGGGGCGCAAGTACTACACCGTCCTCCCCGACGGTCGAGACCTCCTCGGGAGAGAATTAAAGGCGGGTCCAGGAGCGGGCGATCTCGGCGAGAAAACGCCACACAAGGTTGGCGTCCGGCTCCTCGAGCTGTGGCTCCACCAGCAGGACGACGTCGTTCGGGTGGAACCGTACTACGAAACCGACGACGGCACCGTACTGGACGTGGCCGGCATCGACGAGGACAGCGATCTCGTCTGGGCCGGCGAAGCAGAGCTCGCGAGTAACAACCGGCACGCCCCGGTCGAGGATTACGACAAACTCAGCGCGGTGGACGCCGACGCGATCTGGGCCTTCAACAATCGCGAGACGGCGCTCGACGTCCTGGATAGCCTTGCCGACGCGGATCGGATCGACGAGCGGGTCAGCGGGCGGGCGGCACGGTCGTTCGCGACCATCAGAGACGCCGTCGACGACTTCGATGCTGCGGGCCTGACCACCGTTCGGGGCTTCAAAAATCTCGATCAAGAACTCAACCAATGACTTGGCGACAGGCGACCCGCGAGGAGATTTACGCCTACTACGCCGAGGAGTTCCCCCGCTATCTGGATGACCTGCCGGAATTCATCACAGCGACCGGCCCGAAACAGTACGCCATCGCCTTTCGAGAGTCCCACCCGGTTCGCAAAGACGAGGTCCCGGACAAGGACTTCATCCGGCGGGATACGTGGCAAACAGATGCTTCGGGGGACCGAACGACGCCAGAATTCGACGACCTCGAGGACGTCGTTGAGTTCATTCGGCACCCAGCTCGCAACGACCCATTGGGGCGGAGCGAGTTCGCACTTGCTGATCCGGAGGTGCTGGAGCAGCCGGACCCACGGCCCGACGCCGTCTACTACGCGTTGGATCACTGGGAACGTCCCTGGGTTCTCTTAGTCGACATCGACGCGAAAGAGATTGCCCGAGACCGAGCGGACGAGATGGTGTCGGCGGACGTCGAGGATAGGGACGACGATGCGCTCCTCGACGCCGCCGGAATCCTCGACGCTGCTCCCGAGGGGTATCCGTACGCCTTCGAAGACGTCGACCGCGCCATCGAGTACGGGTTCGAAGTGCGCGACATCTTCGAGGACGATTTCGACGCCGAGGAGACGATGGTCGTCTACAGCGGGCAGGGTGTCCACGTCTACCTGCTGGATACCGACCCGGCGCACCGGTACGACGAGCAGAGTCGCGAGGTGTTGAACGACCTCCTTCTCGAGATGTACGACATCCCGATCGACCCCGTCGTGACCGCTGACCGCCGGCGGGTCGCTCGCCTGCCCTACTCGCTGCACGCCGACGTCTGTAGCATCGTTCAACCCATCGAGAGCCCGGCATTCGACGTTCGGTCGGCGAAACCTGAGGTGATCGACGAATGAGTCCGAGTACGCCCACCGACGACGAGGACATGGCGTATCGAGTTGCGGCACTCCCGCTGGAGTACGGTGAGACCCGCATCAACCAGCTGTTTACGCGTGGCTACAATCGATACGTCGTTGACGGCGAGGACCAACCCGAGGACCTCGTGAACGACGTCGAGCGGTTCGGCACAGCGGCGTTCAAAGAGCAGGTTCGCGCCGACGCCGCCGAGGAGCCGTTCGTCGACGAACCGGGGACGCTCGCTGTGCTCGCGACCCTAAGTGCGATCTGTGTGAAAGAGCACCCCAAGTTCGAGCACGCGTCGCCCCGGAACATCCAGGTGCTTTACGACATTCGAGAGCTGTACGTCAACAACCTCGCCTCCCTCCTTCGAGCCCACGGGGATGGGTCGCTCCAACAGGACATCGCCGACGTGCTGTACAGCAAGGAGCCCGGTGAGGATGGCCCGCATCCGGGTCGGGTCTGTACGGGTATCACAGAGATGCCAGAGTTCGGGGATGGCCTCTACCTCGAAATCCCGATGGCGGCGGCGTCACGCAAATGCCTTGTTCGGGAGAACGAAGCGGCGACGGGGAGTGACGACGACGGAGAGATACTGACGCGAGTTAAGGACAACAACCTGTACGTCCCAGTGGGTGATTTCGACAGCAAGTATCGCGACTATGCTGAGCGGGTATTCAAGAAGCTCCTGCGGGTTCAGGAGGACGGCCTCTCCGACGACCAGCTATCGTGGTTGACCACGAACGAGTCGGCGATTACGGAGCGGATCGACCGCTTCCTCGAGACCGGCCATCACGAGCGAATCTGGCAGAACTGGGACCGTGGAGAACGGACGATCCGCGTCCTCAGACGGGCGCTGAGTGACGCCCCGGACGACGTCGCGCAAACGGGCGAGTTCCACACGGCGAAAGAGCTCTACCGAGCCGTCGAGGCATACGACACTGAAGATGACTGGGAATCCTCTGTAACGGACTGGATTTCGAGTCCGAGCAGTCTCGCGAAGACGCTGGCCGACCACGAGTCCCACTCGGCAGTCACGATCGACCGCGACGGCCGCGTCAATACGTACCGAATCGGGCGAGCCGGAACCGGCGCCGAACAGATCGAGGTGCGAGAGATCGAGGACCTCTTCGAACTCCCCTGTATGGCGAATATGGAGGAGCGACTGCACGAGAAGAAGCCGGTTAGGAAGGACCTCTACAACTTCGCGCGGATGGTAATGTGGCTCCCGCAGTACAGCAGCCTCGACGAGATCGTTGCGGACCTCAAGGACGTCTTCTCCCGGTGGCCGTGGTACGACGAGCAGGAAACCGAGTACCAAGTCCGCTACGAGTTCTCGAACACCATCGGCGGTGACACGCCGTTGCCGATGAACTGCGATAACGACGATCTGCAGCGTTACTGCATCGGCCAAGACCAGTGCCCCTACTCGATCTGGGGCAGTCTCCCGTTCCCGGATGAGATGTACGAGCAGGTAGAGGAGGAATCAGCTGGCCCCACTGAGCAATTCTGAATCATAGACAACCCCGAATCTGTGGAATCCTTAGATAGTGATTGGTTTGGCGCCTCTGCTGATAAGAGAGAGCGGATCGATTATCGCGTTGAATCGCTAAGTACAGAAAGCTTGTTTATCGCATCCGTACTCCAATCAAACGAGACAATTAATACTCCTATGCGGGCGGGTCTGCGTCGTCACCAAATCCACTTCCATATGATTCGATGACTTCCGTAACGGTGACCTCGTAGGCATCGTACCACTCTGTCCATCGCCGTTTCGCCTCTTTGTGCTCTGAATAGGCGCCAAACGTCTCAAGCGCGTCTAAGGACTCCCAGTAGTACGCGACGAGAACCTCCTCACTTTCTGGATCATGCCATGTCCGCTTCCCGAGGTAACCCTCTGTGCCCTCCGCAGCTTCCTGTATCGCGTCATTTAACTCATGGAACTCCTCGTCATAATCCCCCGGATCAAGGCGAAACGTAACGAGATACATCACTCCGATTCTCTCACTCGGCAACCAAGACGCTTTCTCTCCCAGACCAAAGGTCGAACATTGGCGGAAAAATTCTTCTGCTGAGTTGAACCGGACCGTCTCATTTCACCCGGGATTTACAATTATTATACATATTGAATTGAAATCGGGAAGGGCCCCGTATATTGGACTCAATTCGAAAATATAGGCTCTGGAGAATATTTATTTGTGTAACGTGGTCTGATTAGTACGATGTCAAAGGACTTTCCGCTACCGGACGACCTTCCAGAACCGGAAGACGATGGAGCGGCAGACCACCTCCCCGGGATGGAGATGGTCGACGTATCTCTAGAATCCACCGACGGAGCTACGGTTAACCTCCAAGAACTCCCTCCCCGCACTGTTATCTACGTCTATCCACTGACGGGACGGCCAGATAAAGACGTGATTCCAGAAGGATGGGAAGACGTTCCAGGTGCCCGTGGCTGTACTCCCGAATCACGAGGCTTTCGCAGTCATTACGATAAACTCCGAAATAACGGAGTGGGAGAAGTATTTGGACTGTCTACGCAGTCGAGTGAGTACCAGCGTGAGGCCCGTGATCGGCTAGACCTTCCCTTCGAGATGCTCAGCGATGCTGAATGGGAACTGGCGAGTGAACTCGATTTACCGACTTTCACCATCGAGGGGGACGAGTACCTGAAGCGGTTAACGCTGGTCGTCTCTGATGGACGTATTGAACACATCTTCTATCCGATCTTCCCACCGGACGAACACGCAAGTGAAGTCCTCGAATGGGTAAGAGAGAATCCCCGATAGATGGAACAACAAGTTGTGTTCCGCCAGTCGACCCGTTCTATTGTCTGCGGATTTTGTAATGCCTCGGTATGCTAAACAGGTGAGTCCGAGTAACCTATGACACAATACGATGACCGGTCCAGCAAGAACCGATTCGCAACTATCGCCGTCGGCGCAGCAGAAATCGAGACGCACCCTCACAGAGGTGGAACAAACGACGTCGTCCCGCCGATTCACCTCTCGTCCACATTCGAGTGGGCCAGCGGGGACGAAGCCAATGAACACGTCTACTCACGCGCGGGCAATCCGACACGGGCGGCCCTCGAAGAGCAGCTCGCCCGCCTCGAAGGCGGCGATCATGCGTTGGCCTTTGCGTCCGGAATGGCGGCTATCTCGACGGCGATGCTGTCGCTGGTTCCCCCAGGAGGCCATCTCGTCGCCTCAGACTCCATCTACGGCGGAACCGAAAATCTACTCACGGAGATGCTGGCGGGCCACTTCGACGTCGATGTCGACTTCGTCGACACCCGTGACCCCGAAAACGTCTCCGCAGCAGTCGATTCGGAGACCGACTTGATCTGGGCGGAGACGCCAACAAACCCGCTGATGCGGCTGTGCGACATCCGAGCGATAGCCGACATCGCCGACGACTACGGCATCTCGTTTGGGGTGGATAGCACCTTTGCGAGCCCGTACTTCCAAGCCCCACTCGAGTTAGGTGCCGACGTCGTTGTCCACAGCACTACCAAGTATCTCAACGGCCACTCCGACTCGATCGGCGGTGCTATTATCACCAACGACGAGACGGTATTCGAGCAGCTGGCGTTTGCCCAGCAGGTCGGGCTTGGGAATATGCTTTCGCCGTTCGACTGCTATCTGGTCGCGCGAGGAGTGAAGACGTTGCCGGCGCGTATGAAACACCACGAAGAGAACGCGATGGCGGTTGCACGGTTCCTTGAGAGCCATAATAGGGTCGCCCGCGTTTACTACCCAGGTCTCGAGAGTCACCCGCAACATGACCTTGCGAGTGAGCAGATGTCGGGGTACAGCGGGATGCTGTCCTTCGAGTTCGACGGCACACCTCTCGAGCTTGAAGCGTTTATCGAGGGGCTTGACCTATTCACGCCGGGAGCCAGTCTTGGTGGGGTTGAGAGCCTTATCGAAGTGCCATCGTTGATGACTCCCGACGAGGTGAGCCACGGGGAGGCTACCGCAGAGATCCCTGAGACGTTGGTCCGAGTGTCGGTTGGCCTCGAAGATCCTGATGACCTCTGTGAGGACCTCCGGACGGCGCTACCGTAGGGTCACACCGCTCTGTTAAAACCCTCAGAGCCTGTCAGAATTGGCGTGCTAAACTGAGAGAGTGGATTCAGCCATCCCGACCGATTCCGCCTTAGTTTCCGTCTTCACACAGAGGAGCTTGTGGGAGGCCTCGAACGAGTAGGTCCCCACATCGAAAACTACAGCTAATCAGCACAAACAGGCCAATAATTAGAGCTCTCTCGAGTCTCCTAACCGAGAAGATGAGAGTGGTGAGTGAGACGCTCGTGGTGTTTATCGAAGCTGTCCATCTAAGACGGGACTCACCCGGCCACCGACTTCGATGTTGATACTGTCTGGCGATTTTTCCGCTCGAAGGTGGAGGAGCGAGGGGCGGTCCATCTCGTAGCCCTGTTCGACAGTGACTTCGATTTCGTCCGTGTCGAAGTAGCTGTGCTTGACGAGGTACGCGGCGAGACAACCGTTCGAGGAGCCCGTCGCGGGGTCCTCTGGAACACCGGCAGCGTCGGCGAATACGCGAACGTGTAGGTCGTTGTCTTCGACTGTCTCCGGCGCAAATACGAGCAGGTTCACGTTGCCATAGGAGTCGATAAGCCGATTGTAGTACGGCTCCGGTTGCGTCTCGGCTTGCTCGACAGCGTCGAGGGAGGTCAAAGGGACAATGACGGTAGGGAGTCCCGTCGAGACGAGCTTGATCGGGTAGGAGTCGTCGATATCCGCTGTGTTGAGCCCGAGAATATCTGCGAGCAGTTCCGGGGAAAATTCGTCCTCGAAGGTCGGTTCGATCTGGCGCATCCAGTAGGTCTCGTCGCCGTCGTGGGCTTCGACCCAAACGGGAATCTGGCCGACGCCGAGGTTGAGCAGAACTTCTTCCGGATAGTCGTCTCGGAGGTACTCGCGAATGACGAATGCGGTTCCGAGTGTTGGGTGGCCGGCGAAGGGGATCTCCTCGGCGGGGTCGAAGATTCGGACGTCGTATCCCCCCTCTGTCGTGTCGGACGATTCGATAAACGTCGCTTCGGAGAAGTTCGTCTCACGAGTGAACGCGAGCATCTCCTCAGTAGACATGTTCGAAGCGTCACGGACGACCGCCAGTTGGTTCCCTGTGTACTTCCCCTGGGCGAATACATCCACGAAATGAAGTTGGTTAGTCGACATTCACGTCCATCAATTTGTGGTATACGAATATTTGCGGCGATTCTGGCGAAGGTTAATCGCGGCAGTATCAGCGATTCTTACAATCCCGTGTGGGTCTCAGGGTCGGCGTTTTTGCTGCAGATTTTTTTCGAGAAGGGTGCAGTGAGCGCCGCTTCGGGCGGCGCTCGAAAACCCGACGAGAAAAAGGTGTTATGGTGTGACGACTAGCTTCCCCAGGTAGCTCTCCTCCATGACGTCGCGGTGGGCCAGGTCGGCCTCGTCGAGGTCGTAGGTGCGGGCAATCTCGATCGAGAGTTCGCCGATCCCCATGAGGTGGCCGACGCCGCGGAGGGGCTCCCGGAGGTCGGGCGCGTTGAACAGGAGCATGAACTGGTAGTTGACGTCCTTCGAGCGTGCGGCGCCGTCGTTCGTGAACGCGGGGTTAGGCGCGTTCTCGCCGATTCCGACGACGCGGCCGTTCTGGGCGGCGACGTCGGCGTCGAACTGGAGGTAGCTGTCGAGTCGGTGGTCGAGGATCGCGTCGACGCCGCCGTCGGAGGCCTCGAGGACGGCGTCGGTGAGGTCCCCGTTGTCGTAGTCGAGGGCGGTCTCGGCGCCGAGGTCGGCGAGGACCTCGTGGTACTCGGGCGCGGCCGTGGTGACGACGCGTGCGCTGACAGCGTCTGCGATCTGGACGGCGGCGTGGCCGACGCCGCCGGAGCCGCCGTGGACGAGGCAGTACTCCGCGGGGTCGAGGTCGGCGTAATCGATCAGAGCGCGCCAGGCCGTACACGCGGCGACGCCCGCGGCGCCGGCCTCCTGGAGGTCAGCGCCATCGGGGAGGTGGACGACGCGGTCGGTAGGAATCGTGGCGTACTCCGCGTATGCGCCCTGGTGCTCGCCGTTCCCGATGCCGACCCCGAACACGCGGTCGCCGGCCTCGAACCCCTCGACACGGTCGTCCATCTCGACGACGGTCCCGGCGACGTCGACGCCGGGCGTAAAGGGGAGCCCGACCGGCTCGTAGGAGCCGTCGCGGAAGTAGGTGTCCACGGGATTGACGCCCGCGGCTGCGACCTCGACCAGCAGCTCTCCCTCGTCGGGATCGGGGCGGTCTATCTCCTCGACAGTCAGTACCTCTGGCCCGCCGTGCTCGGAGACGCGTACGGCTCGCATATTCGATGACAAGATGCGACGGCGCTTGAAAGGTGGTACCATTTCGATCGTTCGGGGGCGATCGGACCTGTTGGAGGGCGGTACTTACTCCAGCCAAGGTACATTCGCACACCTACTGGGCGGCTATTTCACTCTAAATCAGCTGGTGAGAATCCACCTCGATGTGATGAGCCGCTTCAGCAAGTACAGACGAAGACGTTACTGAATGCAGATTATTCGAGCGGTTCGATTTCGTCGCCGGGACGAATTGTCCCACTTTCGATGATGTCCGCTCGGAGCCCTCCTCGATGGGTGAGTGCCTGCAATACGCCGTCCTGGGTAATGCGCTGGAGATGATTACACGGTTCACACAGTCGATCCCCTCGACAGATGGCATCTCCGACTCGGAATCGTTGTCCAACGAGATGATTGAGTGCTACATCACGGGTTTCGATGTTTCGTCGATGTTCTCCCGGTGCGAGTTCGATTCCCGCTTCACGTTCGATTGCTGCTACAGCCTCTTGCTCGATCAACGTGAGGTCGTACCCATCGTGGCGTTCCTCATCTGGCTCCCACTCAACGAAGGTTCCCGTCTCAATCTCACTAAAGTAGCGATCACCTCGGAGTCCCTGTCCGGCAACTGCTTCAACGTCGGTCTGTTCTTCCATCTCCGCTTCGGCTTCAGGTGCGATAAAAATCCGTTCAATAGTTCCACTCCCGGTCATGTGTGCTATGCTGTTTGATAACAGGATAAATATTCGTATGGAAGATTTATCGACAGGTAACTCAGCGGTATGTTCGCACACCTAATTAACGGTCAATTCTCCATCGAAGGTGCGAGACAAATCTCAACACCATTCTGCATTTATCCCCTATATTCAGCAAGCCGATTGTGTAAGTTGGGAAGGCTTCAGCAGAGCCACTCCTCTCAGTATGTCGAGAATTATACTGCGGACTAGAATCAGGTTCTTCTAGACTCCCGTCGAGCAATTTTCAGCGGCTAACACGACCGGTATCGAGGGAATCGGGGGTATTTCACGATTCGAAGTGGCGAGCCGGAGGACCTCGAGAGACGCAGAACAGGTAAACCAGCGGTCCTCAGGTATCCAGATACGTCCGAAATAACCTTTGTTACCCCGGCGTCGAGCAATTTTTGAAATCACAGCATTACCTCGGAAGTCGTCGAGGTACTTTCTACGCCCTCAAATCGGCCCGACGGGGTTCTTCTCCGATTTGAGAACGTCATTTCGCCTTGCATATCGCGGATTTCGTCCAAAGAAAGAGGCGATATGCAATGTGCGAAGGCCGCCGGCTCTCTCAGGCCGAGGGGCCATCACAGGGGTAGTAGAGCCGAGAAAGTATCAGATGTAGCGTATAGATTGAGCGGTGCGTTTCGGTGGTGTCTGTTGCCCCCGCGAGGGGGTGGCGGGGCGCATCACGTGCCCCCGATAGACGATGGCTTCGGAACGACGCAGCAAGACACGAGCAGCGCATCACGCAGAAACCACACCCGACGCTGAGGCGTCGTGGGCGGACCTCGAGATGACGGTTCCGACCGACCGGGATCACGCGTCGGTCGTCGCGCTCGTGGAGTGTGCTCTCGTCGAGCTCACGCACGAGGCCGTGGGCGCCGTCTTCGTCTCACGGCAGGTCGGGCGGTCGACGCGGACACAGTACGTCGCCGCCGACGACGTCGGCGAGCAGTTCCAGAAACGGCACTTCGACGACCGACTGGGCTGGCACGAGACCACCGTCCCTCGACGAACCGTTCGCGACGAGCTCATCACTCAGCTCACGCAGTCGCCCTCGACGTCGGCGGAGCGATCAGGTGAAGGAGCAACCAGCGAGCCAGACACCTTCGTCGTGAAGCCAGTTCGAGAGCTCCGAACGCCGTAGCGGTTAGGCTTAACCAACATTCCGAACCGATACCGACACCGTGTTGGTTAACTCTGGGGCTGGATCCACTCCCTCGCCCCCACCCACCGCCCGACTCCTCGAGTGAGTGCATCCTGGCGGCCGGGCGACTCGAACGGCGGTCGCGACGGGTTTTATCCGGGCACTGTTCGTCGAGAGCGAGTATGGTCGTCGTCGAGGAGGTCACCAAACTGAGCGAGCGCCGTACCCAAACCTCGTCCGAGGTGTTTCCGGATGATTCGTTGACGTCGATTCGGGAAGCCGTCGAGGCCGTCCCATCAAGCGTCTTCGACGGCTCGACGAAGCACACAGAGGTCGGCGGCTTCGATGCCGCGATCGCCGACAAGCTCTCGCAGTACGAGTACGAAGGGGACGCCGCCGGCGGCTATAACCCGAACTGCAAGCTCTGGTCGCATCAGGGGTTTAACTACAGCGTCGATCTCTACGACGCCGACGCCCGTATCGCCATCGAGGTCGAGAAGAGCGAGCGGAAGAATGTCAGCGACGACCTCCTCAAGTTCCAGAAAGGGTACCGCACCCAGAAGGACGGCCGGCCAAAGATCGAGTTCGGCTGTCTGGTGGTACCAGTAAACTACCTGGGTCGGCATAACCTGTACCAGCACAGTCTGACCAAGCTCGACTTCATGAAGGGCGTCCTGTTCATCGACGACGTCGCCGTCATCGGCTATCGAGACCCGCGACCGGACTGATACTGTCGGCCCTGACTGTTTATCGGCGCCAGGAGGCGTGCAGCGCGCAATAGCGTGCGCTGCGTGACTCACCATGCCTGGTCCCGATCCGCACGACGACACGAGTCGCGACTACGAACGGTTCGAGAAAGAACAGCTCGCCCAGGACCGCGACGCCACCGACGTCGACACGGCGGACGTCGACGACACGACGGCCCAACGCCTGGTCAGCGACCTCGTCGACGCGGACGTCGTCACTCCGGTTCCCGAAGACCAAGTTCTGGTTCACGAACCGAGCGGCGCCGCGTTCGACTCATCGACGCAGCTGGCCGTCTTCCACCGTGGCTGGACGGCTGGCCGCGACGCCGACTGGGAGGGCGAGTGATGCAGCAGACGATCACTGGCTGTGCGTTCTGTGAGGCCCCGCCTGGTACCGAGACTGGCGAGGCCCATACCTGGGGGCAGGACGAGCGGGTCACCCACCCGATCTGTGTCGACTGTGCGATTCAGACGCGGCTGGATCCCGACGAGCGCGATCACGTCGCCTGTGACGGCTGTGGGCTGGTCGTCGATACGCTCGCGGCACTCACGCGGTTCCGGGTGGAACTCGGGCATCTGGAAGGCCCGTTGCAGCTGTGCGCCCGCTGTAGTCCGGGTGGGCTCGCGACGTACTGGACGCGAGACCTCGAGGAGCATCTCGTCGCGGCGCCGGCGGAGTGACCCCAACACTCTTTACTGATTCGCTGTAAACTGTAATCAAGAAGGAATCGTGTCACGCACCTCAAACCGCGCCGACGGCGACATCGTCCAGGACTTCCTCTCGGTCGCGGACCTCCTCGAGGAGCCACAGCTCGCCCAGCTGTACGCGTACCTTGCTCGGGAGGGCGAGGCAACCGTCCAGGACGTGATGGACGACCTCGAGCTCGCCCAGGGGACCGCCTACAGCTACGTCAACCGGCTCGTCGACGCCGGCGTCGTCGACGTCACCGACGACGAGCAGCCGCGCCGGTACGCTGCTCGGGAGATCGACCTGACCGTGACGACGGCTGCCGGCGACCGCGAGTACACGATCACGCCGGCGCTGATCGACGCCGTTGGCCGCCGCGAGACGGACGCCGACATCGACACCTACATCGACCGCCACGGCGTCGCCGGCCTCGCGACCGCGCTCACCTACGCCGTCGCCCGTGAACGCGGCGAGGTGACCCACCGGCTGATGGCTGAGGATCTGGACATCTCGCCGCTGGCTGCGGAGATGATCTTGCAGGCGCTCCGGCCCGTCGTCCACGAACACTACGACATCGAGGAGGGAGGGGCAGGACTCGACGAGTTGGACGTCGGCGACGCGGCTGACGACGCGTGAGCCGGCTCCACATCGCCGACACCGGCCTGTTCGTCGCGATGGGACAGCCGTCGAACAGCCGGTACAAGGCTGTTCGGCGATTCGCTCGCCGGAACGACGTCACCTTCGTCCTGCCCGAACGGGTGTACGAGGAGCTGACCGTCGACGAGTCCGACGTCGAGGCTCCACCCATCGACACCGCGATCGACGAGGGCTGGGCGACGGTTGCGCCACCGTTGGAGTTCTCCGAGTCGGTCGTCTCGCGGGTGATGGATGGCGTCCAGCGGTACATCGCGAACGCCGACGACCGACCCGCCGACGAGGTCGAACGCGCCGACGCCGCCCTCGCCGCCCTAGCTGCCCAGCACCTCAGTGCGGGGACGGCGACCGAGGTGTACATCTACACGACCGACATCGCGGCCGGCGAGGGAGCCGAAACCGTACTCGCGAGTGAGGGGTACGGTGACTCGGTGACGTTCGTGAACGGGTTCCGGTTCATCGAGGACCTGGTCGCCGGCGACAGCTGACGCTATTCGGGGTCGAGGTCACGAGCGTCGAGGTCGCCGGCGAGATACTGCTCTCCCGTTCGCGTGATATCGTAGACGCCGTTGCCGAGGTGGACGAGGAGGCCGTATTCGACCAGCGTCTTGCAGCGGGCATTGATGTGTTGACGGGAGAAGCGAACCCGGTCACTGTCCGCCATTTCTTTTGGGGTATCGGGGCCGGCTTCAGCAAGATGCTCTAGAATGCGGTCATCGGCACGAGACATCCAGTCGGCGTCAAAGCGCATAATCGCTTCTGGTTGCGCCGACACTATCCCGAACGCGCTAAGTCAAGTAGCAAATCGGTGCGCTCCTGTAGTTGACTCTTAACCTTTTACAAGCCTGCAACTCTTAGCCCCGAGCGTTCAGATGCACTCTTCTCCATCGGACAGTTCGGATGATTCTAGGGACCTCCTCGTGGAGATCATCGAGACACTGGAGACGTGTGGACTCGAGGACGATTCCTACCAGCTCCACGATTACGTTGACCCCGATGCGCTCGAACAGGTGATCGCCTCCGCCGATGAGAACATCACCGTTCAGTTTACTGTCGATGAGATCCCGCTCGAAGTATCACCGGACGGTGTGGACGTCATCGTCGAGGACGAGTCCCAGTCCGTCGGCGAATAACGACGTGCGGGTCCGAGATAGGGATCGTTCCTGAAAGCCCTCGACCGCTCGACGTCCCGCGACCACCGCTGCGCGCCTCGTCCCTGCGGTGCTTGCGGGGTCGGGGGACGGCCGAGACGGTCTCGCCCTTTCTGAGTCCGCCAGGTCGGTAGCTGACGCACCGAGCGACGTGGCCAGCTCGACAGATGTGTACGTACCGGCCCGCCCCGCTCGCCGCTGCCGCCCTCCGCGTCGCTCGCGACCGACCATTCCGGGCGTGCGGGCGCTCTCCGCACCGCCCGCGCCCGTTCCGGGCTAAAGTGCATGTGCCCTCGGCGCCAGCGGGTAAGCGTGGGGGGTTGCGCGGCGTGGCTGCTCACCCCCCACGCTTACTCCGCTGGCCGCTCGCTCCGGGCGGGTCGGCGCGCGGTGCTGGTTGGAGCCACCTCATGCAGGCGCGCTCTCGCTCGCGCCCGGTAGGGCGCTCGCGAAGGCGCGAGCGAGAGCGCGCAGATGGTTCTGTCGGTCGTTGTCGTCGGAAAACCGCGATGTTGGAGCATCGCGGTGTCGGCGCGTGAGCGCCTTCGTCGGAAATCACCTTGTGAGTGATTCCAATGTCTAGTAACAACGCTAGCGGAAAGGTCGTTTCGGTCGATGAACAGGCATTCGAGAAAGCGGGCGGTCAGGCGGTCGATGAAGACGGCTTCCCGGTCGTCGACGAGACGCCGGAGTTCGAGGCGGCGGTCGAGCAGGAGACGCAGGCGAAGGTGGATGCGAACCACCCGGACGGGATCGCGGACACGAGCGAAGAACGGATTCACGGTGTCACCCTCGAACAGGAGGAGCGCATTCGGGCGCGGGAAGCCGAACTGGAGCGCATCAGTGCCCAGGCCGAGCTGGGAACGCAGGAGGGTCGCGAGCAGCGCACGCGGGAGGTCGTCAGCGAGCAGTGTGGCCGTGACGAGCCGGCGCCGGCGGAGCGCACGGATCCCCGAGAGAAACTGACGCAAGACGAACTCGCGGAGGTCAACGAGCAGGCGATGCGGATCAGCGACGAGGTGACGGGCGGCTGGTCGAGAGCGGTCGTCGCGAAGCAACTGGCCGAGAAGGTGCAGCGCGGGCGGGACGTCACGAAGGCGGTCTTGGAGACCTTCGAGGAACTGAAGGCGGCGCCGGGGGCGATCGTGCCCATCGCGGACGTGCCGGACGTCCCGGTCGGTGAGGTGACGGTCGAAGGAACCATCGAGACGCTCTGGGAGCCTTCCTCCTCAAGCATCCAGCAAGTCGGGCTGATAGCGGATGATAGCGGGAAAATCAAGTTCACCTGCTGGGAGAAATCGCAGCAGACAGTGGTGCGGGAAGGCGAAACGGTCCGGTTTCGGGCAGCAGCCAAGAACTGGTACGAAGGCCGGTGCTCAATCGCGCTGACCGGGTGGTCGCGAATCGAGTTCCCGGAGCGCGGTCGGTGGTGGGAAGAATAGCCAGTCGAGGCAACCCTCTTTTTTGCTGTGTGCCGGACCAACCCAGACCCCACCGCCCCACCCTCCGCTCCGTGCTCGCTCCTACGTCGCTGCGCGCGCAGCCACGACCTCGCTCACCTATCCAACATTTATCCGGCAAACCGAGGGAAGGAGTGTGCGACTTGGGCGAGTTTATCGAGCCCCCAGAAGGGTGCGGGCGCACAATCGCTCCGGAGTAGACAGATGACGGGTGAAGGAGATCTAACCTGCGGTGTTTGTGGAAAGTCCTTCGACACTAGGGACGCGCTGGGCGGCCACAACAGTAGCCACAGCCGCCGGATCTCTGATACGAAGTTACTGGCCGAGCTCGACCGGCTTGTAGACGAGCTAGGCCGTTCGCCAACGACCACAGAGATGGATACGTCGGGAGCGTATTCGGCTGGAACGTACAAAAATCGATTCGGCAGCTGGGCAGAGGCACTCCAGAAAGCCGGATACGAACCGGTGAAGCAACACCGGGTATCCAAAGACGCACTCATCGACGAAATCAGACGGCTCGCAACGGAGGACGAGACACCGCCAACGGCGGCCGACATGCGCTCGGAGGGCGAGTTCACGGTCACAATCGCACAGAATCGCTTTGGGAGCTGGAACGAAGCGCTAGAAGCAGCAGGCTACGACCCCAACCATCGGCATCGGATCTCGGATGCGGAATTACTCGAAGAGATCCATCGGCTTGCCGACGAATTAGGAAAGGTCCCAACAGCGCAGGAAATGAAAGACCTCGGGGAGTTCTCGCATCGACCCTACTTTACTCGCTGGGAGGGCTGGCAAGCTGCGATCCGAGCTGCCGGCTACGAACCGGTTGGCCGTCCAGCCGGCCAAGACCATCACAACTGGAAAGAACAACCAGTCCACGAATGGCGCGAGTACGGGGACAACTGGGACGAGCAACGACAAAAAGCGCTTGAACGCGACGACTACACCTGTCAAACGCCGAGCTGTGAGTGGACGGAGGAGGCGCATCGCGAGACATTCACGAGAGGACTCCACGTACATCATATCCGACCGCTAAGCGCCTTCGGCGACGACGAGAGTGAGGTGGATTTCGAGCGGGCCAACCGGCTGGATAACCTCGTTACGGTGTGTGCCGAGCACCATCATCTCTGGGAGCGGGCATCACCGCTACGGCTCGATACGAGATGAGTCTCGCAACCGCCGGCCATTCGGACGAGTTTCTGATTGAATGGCGAAAAGGTGAGCGGTGACCTGGTGATTTACTACTGCCAGACCAGCCCAAGCCCCGCCGCCCCACCCTCCGCTCCGTGCTCGCTTCGCTGCGCGCGCAGCCACGACTTTACTCGCTGAAGGGTATCCTGTGCGAGAGCGTGATGAGGTGTTCGATATCGCCCAAGATGTAGTCCGAGAGCATTCGCTCCGTATGCTCGAGATTACATGCACCAATATCGTCGTGGCTGTCCGAACGAGCGTGGAGCCACGTTTCCATGATTCCAGGGATGTCGCCGCTATCGACGTAGTCGGTGTCTGCATCAGTCGGGCGAATCCTCTGGAGATCTAATTCATGAGTGTAGTCGTCGAAGAACGTCCGTCGGAGCCCGACCTCCTGATGCTGGATGAGGTCGTCGAGTCCAGTTCCATACCCGTAGGCCTCAGCTGCGAAGTCCCCCAAATCCACAGATTCGGCACTTTCGATGATAGTCTTCAGATCGCCAGCAAGCCCGTCACCGGCAGGGCCGTCAGCAGCATAGACGGGTCGCTTTTTCAGCATCGGCAGGTCGAAGAAATCGCCCGCATACGTTACGATCTCGTCCGGTTGGTAGGCCCACAGCTCAGCATTGATCCGTCGTAGTAGATCCAGTTCGGACGCAAGTCCTGGAGCGCGCCGAGTGAGAATCTGCGTTCGGGGTAAGCGGCCGCCTGCTTCGGGACCGTCATACGCGAATCCGATTGCCGCGAGCTGGAAATCCTCCGGATCCTCCCAGTCAGGATCGTCATCAGGCGTGAGGTGCGGGCTGATCGTCTCGATATCGAGGGCAAGTCGTCTGGTACCACTAGATGACATAGCGGGTTGTCCAAGTCTGGATATTTAAATCGAAGTGAAGTGTCTGAGTTCAGCTGTCAGTGTTCCCGGTCGTGAATACTTTTGACGGGGTAGACTTGATAACGAAAGTATGAATCAGACAGACGTCTCCTGGCCAACAGCCCCCACTGGAATAGCCCCTGTGGGTCGGGTCTCTGATCCGGAACTTCGAGAGCTCGCCAGATTGCTCCGGGAAGACAGTACATCGGAGTGGTTCGAACGGGTGAAGCCGCCGAAGAACCCGCATCCGACAGTCACCAAGTTGCCGGACTACGACCACGAAGAAGAGCTAGCCGCAGTCCCGGAAGAACCAACGGAGAGCTACCGGCAGCAGGCTCTTGAGTACGTCGAGGGCGTCATCGAAGCAAGGGACTCGGTACGGCCGGATTCACTCCAGCCTGCATCTGAACTACCAGATGGAATCAGTCGATCAACCTCCCGTCAGTGGGTCTGGTACCATACGACCGACAGCATCCAGGAGCGGACAGATGACCGGCCACGATCGTTGGCTGAAACGACTGACCACGGAAAATATCTGTTCTTCACACCAGATGACACGGGCGTCCTCGAGGACATCATCGTCGAGCAATTTCAGTCTCGCCCGTTCGACTCTGCGAAGGTCCCAACGATTCCGAACAGGAAACCGGATGCAGTCCTCTGCCTCTATTATTCGGACGACCGGTATCGAGCCGATCTCCGAGAGACGTATCAGAACGAGCCTGAAGACGACACCTACGGGGTTGCGTCCCCCTACGACCCAGAGCTGCCCATCATTAAACCGCGAGGATTCAAGACCGACTCTGCAACGCGCCGAAATGAGTACTCTGAGGAATTCAGGCAAGAATCAGAGTAAGCGTTACTCGATGAGTTTCTCCCTGGCCTGTCGGACATTCTTTCGCACCGCTTCAGGGTGGACATCACGTTGGGATGCCCATTCTTTCGGGGCGTTCCCTAGCTCTTCGGTCATCCAATAGTCGAGGATTTCAGGTGGGGTGAGGCCATCCTCTGCCAGCTCTTGGAACCACCAGGATAGGACGAGTCTTGAACGTCGCCAGACCTCGATATCTTGAATCGGTACGACGAGATATGAGTGACCCTCCTCCAATTCATGAGAGCGCCCGCTGGACGTGAGAAGGTCATGTGCGCGGATGGAATGCCACTCTTTCGCTGCAGTCGCCTCGTCCTCCTCCACATCGATCGATTCGAAAATGGTTGACCACTCAGAATCAGGTATAGCGAAGACGAAGTCACTCGGTGGATTCTGGAATGCTAGCTCGACCGTCGATGAAGAATCGCGCCACGCCTTCCCGAGGTAATCATCGATAACGGTCACGTCGGCGATCCGTTCCAAGAGTTCCGTAAGCCGCGACGTTGACACAGAGGTCTCGGCAGCAACCTGCTGAATTTGCCCTCGATGAACACGCCGTTCCTGAGCCATACCCAACCTCTTGTTTGGAATTACTTATAACCCCACCACAACACAACTTGTAGTTTGTTTTGGCCCTGATGGATGGGGCCCTCAGAAGGAGGTGTCCCAGACAGAGGTGAGTTAAAATGGCAACCAGAGACATCTACGAGAGCGGATTCGACGAAGACGTCCGAACAGAATCGAGTGCGAACCAGTGTCCCGAGTGCGACGGCCGAGTCACCACGAACGCGGTCGAAACGGTCTGCGAGGACTGTGGCCTGGTCATCGACGAACAGCGTATCGATCACGGGCCGGAGTGGCGGGCGTACGACGACGAAGAGCGCGAGCGAACGGGTGCTCCCCTCACTGCGGCCCGCCACGATCGCGGCCTGTCGACGGAAATCGGTCGCGGCACCGACGCGAAGGGGAACGAGATCTCTGGGCAGAAGCGACGGCGACTCGCGCGGATGCGCCGTGAGCAGACCCGTGGGCGCTGGCGGTCGAAAGCGGAACGGAATCTCGCACACGGGTTGGGCGAGGTGCGTCGGTTGGCGAGTGCCCTCGAACTCTCCGATTCGGTCCGCGACCAGGCGTGTCAGCTCTTCCGGAGCGCCCAGAACGAGGATCTGCTTCGTGGCAGATCCATCGAGGCCATCGCCGCGGCCAGCGTCTACGGGGCCTGCCGGTGTAACGGCCTCTCGCGGTTAGTGGACGACGTCAGCGAGATGGCCCGCGTCGCGGAATCGCGAGTCACGAACGCGTACAAAACGCTGAACGAAGAGCTGGGCCTCCCCGCTGAGCCCGTCTCTCCCAGCATGTTCGTGCCGCGACTCGCCTCGGACCTCGAGTGTCCGGACGAGATCCGACAGCGGGCCCGAACCCTCGCAGAGCAGGCCGAAGAGAGCGGCGTCACAACGGGCGTCCATCCGGCCGGGTTCGCCGCGGCCTGCCTCTACAAGGCCGGTCGCGAGGAGGGCCGATGGTTGACGCAATCCGAGGCCGCGGACGTGGCGAACGCCTCGAAGGCGACTGTCCGGGCACACCGGGATACGTTGGAGGAACAGGTCGCCTGACGCAGTCCACTGTCTCTCCGTCTGTACTGCACATCGTTCTATCCACGCTACGATTTAAACACGAAGACGAGCCATGTTCTCTGTAGACTACTCTATGAACGGTCGTTACTCCGACTTTGAGGAACTGCGGCCAACCGGCGAGGCGTCCCACATTCCGGACACGAGGCTGGACGACGGCTGTGAGGGTGCCCCCCGGCGGCAACGCGTCGCGACGAGCGCTGGTGGCTATCCTGATGCGCCGACGGCCGCCGATGGCGAGTGCAAGTCGTGTGGGGCGTCAGTCCCAGACGGCCAGACGAAATGCCGGTTCTGTCTCACTAACCATCTCGGGAGTGACGCCACTAGCACGAACGAGACAGCGTCGATGACGTGCCTCGGCATCGTCCACCTGGTCGTCGAGTCGACCACGTTCTACGGCGCCGTCGCGAAGGGCGGCGCCGCGGCGAACCTTCTCTCCGCCAACGAGGTGGAGCCGGCCGTCGACGACTACACGCTCATCTACGACCTCGACGAGGCGCCGGCGCGCCAGCTGGCCGAGCAATGGCCCTCACTCCCCGATGCGATACAGGTGTCGTCAGAGGAGGGAGAACGGCTTCTCAGTGCCGTCCGTGACCGGGCTGGGTGGCACGGGCAGGAAGCGTCGGAGCGTCAGGAGCAGGCCACGACGCGGCTCTACGATCAGCGTGGGGACGGCATCCGCGACGCGTCGCGTCTCGACGCGGTCCTCGACGACGCTGACGACGTGGTGTGGCTGGTTCCAGCGATGGCGCTGACCGAATCTACTGGCGAAGCTGGGGCTGATCGCCAGGCGTCGTCGGTACCGACGACGCAGGAACTCGAGTGTCAAACCTGTGGACGGGCGACCGACCATCGGTTCAAGACCCACGAGTCGGACCCGGATGAGGCGTGGACGGGGCAACCGATCTGGGAGTGCCGGGTGTGTGGCTCGGCTCGCTACGGACCCAGTCTCGAGTAGCCCCAGTGCTCGGCGGCGATTAACCAACACCCTGCGAGTAGCGTCGAGGTTCGTTGGTTAAGGCCGTAATCTTCTGCAAGCCCGACGCCAGTCTCGATGGTGGGTCTTTCCGCGCCGGCGAGCGGTGAGGCGCTTCCGATGGAGCAAGAGTTCAAACAGGGCTACCGGATGCATCGTATACTCAGCAATCTCAACCGACTCGACGTCGACCGATTGGACGACGCGGATCGAGAGCGAGTTGAGACCGCGAGAGACCTCCTGGAAGAGGTGAGCCTTCTCACGCGGCCGGGCGACGGAGCCGGGGCGGACGCCCACGCAGACTCCTAACTGGCGTCGTCGGCCACGCCTCGGGAGGCACCTCTCACGTCGGTTTATCGCCCCCGGTAGGGGTGCGGGGGCGACCCCGTGAAGTCCAGACATGGCGACACTGCAAGCTGCGACGACGTCGACTGGCGCGATCGTATCGGATCCGCAGGCAGTCCGCGAGCTCTTTGAGAGCTACTGCTTCGGGACGCTCGACTGGGAGGTGACCGAAGACGGAGAGCTCACCATCTGGGGGTACGACGACTTCGAGGTGTACGAGGCGCGGGAGAACGGCCTGCCGGACTACGAGGGCGGGATCGTGACTCACGCATTCCTGCGAGAACTCGCCGACCACCTCGAAGCTGACGAGGAACTCGATATCCAAACAGCGGGGTTCACCAAGTGCCGCTTCCCAGTCCTGGCCAAGCGGTACGTCGTTCGCGATGGCGAAGTCCTCCACGCGGACCTCAGTTCCCCTGACCCGATCGACGAGTAGCGTTGTTCGTCCCCCGAGAGGGGTGCGGGGCGATCCAGTCGCGGTCGCCCCGTGAGGTGATTGCTCGATGGGCCACCGCGCACTCGTTGCGTACGAACGCACAGACGAACAGTACACGCTCCACTACAGCCATTGGGGCGCAGCGAACCTGAAGCTCAAGCGCCGAATCTCGGCTGAGTCGCCGTTCGGTGGCGACGACACCGACTCCAAGTGGGCGAAACAGCTGCTGGCGGAACTGGCCGATGGCCTCGAGGCAGATGCGGTCGACGGCTACCTCACCGGCGAGGATCGACCGTCGACGGTCGTCGAACCGAAGCCCCGCGCCACCGGGCTCACCCTCGACGAGATCGTCGCTGACCATCTCGACTACCTCCACCACGAGGCGTTCTTCGTGGTGTCGACGACGTTCGAGGTGACCGCCTATCGGACGCTGTGGTTCGGCCTCCAGTACGACTCTGAGACGGTCGAGCAGGGAGAAACAGTCGGGAACGGAGCGCTCGCGACGGTGCGCTGGTACGACGGCGAGTCGGTCGGCGACGGCCACCTCCAGGGACAGTTCGCGGCCCTCAAAGACGTCGTCGGCGATATGCTCGACAAGGGCGTCTTCACGCCGTCGACGGCGAGACAGTACCTGAAACGGAAGCTGGCCGAGCGAGTCGGAGACCGACAGGAGCTGCTCATTCCGACCGGAGAGTCACCCTTCGAGAAGGCGAGCCTGAACCACTCCTAGTTCGATCTGCTTCGTGGCAGATCCTGTTTTTCAGGGGTCAGAATGGGTGAGCCCCGCCGTAGGCTCGTGATTCGATGACCTCAGAGGACGACCCGTTTCACGACTGCGAGTTGGATCCCGAAGCGATCCTCGGAACACACACCTTCGAAGATGTCCTGTTCACCGACGAGACGGAAACTCCGGTGAACGTGCTCACCGGCGAGACACCGGCACATTCGCAAGCAACCGTCGATGAAGCGAAAGAGTTCGCTGCGAGTATCGACACGGAGACGCCCCAGATCGCGCTCCCCGCATCCGTCGAGTCGCAGGTCGAAACACAGAGCAAGCCCTACACGGCGGCCGCATTCTTCCACTTCAAGGCGACTGGCTCGCTCGAACGCCACCGCGCCTACCACGCCGCCTACGAGGCGGATGCGTTCGCGGTCGACTTCGAGGCCGACTACGAATCGGGCGACCTGACCATCACTGTCGAACGAGCGGACGAATCCTGAGAATCCGCCGTCACGAGGAGAGTTTTTCGAGCGCCGGCGATGGGTGCCGGCGCAGCTGGAGCGAGCAACGATTCCCGGTGCGTCGGCGTTTCGAGGTGTTCGAGATGCATATGGTGATTTACGCACTGGTAGAGGCATCGACGCACGACGACGCGCTGGCCACCGGAAAGACGGTGTTCGACCGACTGGTCGGCGCGGACCCACACGCCGGCGCCGTCTTCGATTACTACGTGACCTTTGACGAGGAGGACACGTCCGTTGCGGGGAAGGCGCGCTGGGGAGAGTTGCCGACTGCAGCCCCCGTCGACTCTGACGACGGCCAGGATCTCCTCGAGCGTGGCTGGGAGGCGACGAAGGAGGAATTCGAGCGGAATCTCGACCGGGTGAAAGAGGCCATCGACGAGCTCTCAGACGAGGAGATCATGCGCGACGAGGACCTCGCCCGGCATGCCTTCCACAAGGTCGGTGCGTACGACGGCCCGACGATCTTCCTGTACACCGAACACGGAACCGGCATTCGCCACCGTGGACAGCTGGATCGACTCCTCGAGGAGAGTGAAGAGCTCTGGATCGTACCCGCTGACGTCCACTTCTGAATAATGCCTCACATCACCAACTGGCGACGCGAGAGCCGCTCGCCGACACTCGCGTATCGGAACACAGAGACCGGTGCGCGAGCCGTCCTGCATCGAGCGCCGGATTCCTACCGGTACAAATGGCGTGGGGCAATCCTCGTCGACGGCTACCCGGTCTGGTCGCAGGGATACGGGACGAAGGATGCGACGTCTTTCCGTGACGAGCTCCGGGAGCGGCCGTCTCCGGACCTCAGCTGTCCGGAGTGTCCGAACGACGACGTTCGCCTCGGCGAGAAGGCAGCAGACGGGAGGAAGGTCCAGCGGTGGTTCGATTGCCCCGACTGTGGGTACGAAGCCCCCTCACAGATCGTGTATCGGAATGAGTGATAACGTCGCCAACCGATTCAATTCAAATCGTAATGTCGTAGAGTTCCTGAAATAGGGACAGACGAGTCAAAACTGCTTAGATTCCATCTACCGATATAGATTGAGTCGCTGGAAGATCGAACCAAGCAGTACTGCAACCGGGATGATTTCAAGTCGTCCGACCCACATGTTGATAATCAACATTGCTTTGGCCGTATCCGGCATCGTCGGACCGGTAATCCCGGAGTCCAGCCCCACGTTACTCTGTGCGCTCATAACATCGAAGATGACGTACTCAAGGGGATGAGCCGGTGAGAGAACGCGGAGTAAGACGGCAACACCGATCGCCAAGAACGCAATCCAGAGGATGAACACGACAGTTGCTTCCGTGTACTCACGTTGCGCCTGGTCTTCGTCGAGTCGTCGCTCACCGATTTGGAGATACTGAACCGCAGTCGATGGCCTGAATACGTCTCGAATCTGCCAGGCTGTCCCCTTGACTAGTGTGATCACTCGGACGAGTTTGAGGCCACTTGTCGTTGACCCAGCTGCGCCACCGGTGAGCATTCCGAGACACATCAACAGTGTCGCGCCGGCACTCCAGACCTGTTCCGTCCCCTCACCGATCGTCGCAGTACCGAACCCAGTATTCGAGACCGCGGACACGAACTGGAACAGACCGAGTCTGACTGTTTCTTCGAATGTGTTGTATTGGCCATTCGCATACAGGAGTCCTATCAGCGCCAGTGAGCCGGCCGTAAACCAGATGAACACCCACCGCGTCTGTAGGTCAGCGTAGAAGTTCCGTACCTCGCCTTTGTAGATCAGATAGTGGATGGGGAACGCAATACTGCCGGCGAACATCACAGGCACGACCGCGTACTCAATTAGTGGGCTGTCGTAGTGTCCGATCGACGCCGCGTGGACGGAGAATCCACCGGTTGCGATCCCGGTCATTCCGTGGTTGATCGCGTCCCATAGCGGCATCCCGACCAACAAGAACAGGATGATTGACCCAAGAGTGAGTCCCACGAAAATCTTCCAGATCTCCCTGACAGTCGTCACGATACTCGGATGAATCTTCTCCGACCGAGCTTCACTCTCGTAGAGCGTATATGACCCACTGGTTCCACCACCCCGACTGAGAATTGCGACGGTCAGCACGATGACGCCGACGCCGCCGATCCACTCGATGAACGACCGCCACCAGTGCAACGACCGCGGCAGCTGTTCTTCAACAGCAGCCATCGTGAGCCCTGTCCCGGTGAAGCCGCTCATACTCTCGAATACCGCGTCCAGGGGCTGAAGGAAAATGGCCGTCGTGCCGTCCATCGGTGGGGTATTCATCCAGACCGGAAACGGGTCAATCTGGATCGTCCACGCGATGAGCAAGAACGGCAAGCCGCCGAGAACACCGATAACGGCCCACGCGGTCGCTGCTGTGACCATTGCGTCCCGTTTCTCCGGCGGATCAGGGTCTTGGTATCGCCAGACGAGTCCAGTCCCGAGGATACCCATTATCACCGCTGTTACACCAAAGGCAGGAACTGCGTAGAATTCGCTGTTGACGGCTGCGACGATGATGGATATCGCCGACATTAGCGAAACAGCCTGTATGATCCGACCAACGTCGTGTCCGACAGCTCTTGTGTTTACCCGTAGCATGAATCGTCAGTTAGGACGCCGAATGAACGGCTTTAGTTTTCAGACTTATCATCAGCGTATATCGAGTCAACTAGTGGAGAGATTAACCAAATTACTATCTCTGAGCAATTATATTTCTCTGTCCTCGTAGTGACCAAAGAGATCGGTGAGTTTTGGGTCGGCCCCGGTCCCGGAATAGACTGTCAGTAGATCGTTTACCTTGATCTGGGTGTTGCCACGCGGCGTTAATGGCTTGTCTTCGGTTTCTCGACCGATAGCAACGATCAAGACATCATCTGGCAGCAACCCTTCCTCACCTGCTTCGTTGAGTGTCTTTCCAGCAATCGGTGCATCCTCTGTGACCGTGATTTCAAAGACTTCGGCCTCCTCGCCAATCCGCATATAATCGACGATTGCTGGCCTGGCGACCGCCCTGTAGAGGTGGCCAGCGATTAGCTGTTGCGGGTTTTCGATCGTGTTCACGCCGATCTGGCGGAAGAGGTTCATGTGCTCCGGGTTGTGCACGACTGACGTAATTGCCGGGATCTCAAGTTCTTTGGCGAGCAGACAGACCATCACGTTGGTCGCGTCCTGATCGGTCGTCGAGATGATCGCGTCGGCACGGTCCGCACCGGCGTCTTCGAGCGTCTCTTTCGTAGTTGCATCCGCATTCAGCACCATACAGTCGTATTCACTGGCGATCTCGTCGGCTTTCTGTGTGTCTCGTTCGATAACGACAACTTCGTTGCCTGACCGAGTCGCAATGTCGATCAGTGGCGATCCGATGTCACCTGCTCCAACGATGATGATGTACATGTGTAATATGAATTATCCGTTTATTGACGTTTCGCGCGACTGGCGTCGGGTACACTCACGCTTCGCTCACCTCTCGGTCTGGTAGAACCAGAATCGGAATGTCACTACTCTGAACGAGGTTGTGGGTGACGTCACCCGTCAACAGCTTGCGCCAGCGGCTCCCCCTACGAGGAGTGAAGACGATTGCACTGGCGTTACTGTCGTGGGCCGCATCCATAATCGACGATGCGATATCGGTTCCGTAGCGGAGATTCGTTTCGAGGACAATCCCCGAGTCGTCGAACTCATCGGCAACGATTCGGAAAATCTCCTCGGCACGCTGTTCACGTTGCTCGACGGATGCTTTATCAGGGGCACCACCAGCCTTTTCGATTACGTGGACGGCGATTACAGTCGAATCCGACCCCTCAATATATGGACGGAGTGCAGCTGTCGTCGCCGTGGCGTCATCACGGTTGGCAACTGGAACAATAACCCGCTGGAAGAACGATGTAGTCATCTTAATCGCCTCCGGCGTCCTCATTGACTTTCCCAAGATAGTGCCATTTGTACCGGCCCCCCTCGTCGTCGATATGGGGTCCCCATCTGACTCTGTAGGCGAACGGACCGCGTGCCTCACCCGTTTCATCCGGTCGTTCTACGACAGCGATTGTGTACGCGCCGTGATCCTCTACACGAACGAGTTCCTCCCCAGGGCGCGATTCGATTGCATCCGTTATCGACGGATGCTCTCGAAGAAGTTGCTGTGCGTAATCGATAATCTCCCTGAGTTCGCGATCACTGCGGCCTTCAAGTGCAGTAATAAGTCCTTCAGGGAGATCGTCCGGAGGATCGATATCAGATGAAGTCATACGTTGTATTGAATCACTGCCGTTTTTCGTCCGGCTGGGTGGACTACGGGGCTACTGTTGCAGAGTCTGGCTACCGTATGAAGAGTTTTCGTCGCGCAATAAATATTGGCATTCTATTTCGCTTTGGGGAATTATTCAGCCACTCTATTTTTGCCTCCCGAAATCTAATTACCAGGCCAAACTTAGGGAGTGGTAGATGGGGTCACCATCCGTGTCTGACGAATTTGATCTTCCAACGAAATCACTACGCGGGCGAGCTGTAAAAACCATCGAACGAGTCTGTGTAATTGCCGCCCGCTGGTCAATCCCGCTGTTTCTTCCCATTGGTTTCGCTTTCTTCGTGTACCTAATTGGGGGCTCTATCGCAATCTCAGTGGGGTTGTGGTCGCCATCGTTCGAATTCCTGTCACTATCAGATGATGTTTACTTTGCATGGCTTGGATTCCTCTCGGGAACCGTGATCTGCATCGGGACGGGTTCCCTGATCGGCCTTGCATTCCTTACGGAAGGAGAGGGACGAATTCACAACGAGATCTCGATTCTTGCTTCTTTCATTGGGTTTGGTTTTGGAGCCGGACTGCTTCGGATGTGCCATATGACTGTATTAGCGTCACTACACTAGCGGATGTGAGAAATAGTTACTCCCGGCGTCTTCGATTGTATCTGTCCGTACTCTCCCGAGGCCAGGCTCAAGCGTAATAGAATACCAGAGGGAAACAAGGAAGACGCTTTATTATCGCTGGTCGTAGCTTCTGTATGGCTCACCGCGTTGATGAGATAGACAAACGCATCCTCTACCACTTCGCAGCAGATGCCCGGAACACGGCAACATCAGACATCGCCGAAGAGATGGATGTGACCCCAGCAACCATCCGGAATCGAATTAAAAAACTCGAAGAGGAGGGTATTCTTCAGGGATACACTGCTGATATTGATTACAAATCCATCGAAGGGTATGTCACATACCAATTTAGATGTACGGCCGCTATTCCGGATCGCAAGCGACTTGCTCAGTCTGCTCTGGAAATCCACGGGGTAATAACAGCTCGAGAGTTAATGGCCGGCTCTTCGAACTTGGTAATTACCGCCGTCGGAGCGGACACTGATGAGATTACCCAAATCGCCCACGAACTCTCTGATCTCGGCTTAGAAATCGACGACGAGAGTGTAATCGAAGACGAATACCACACTCCGTACAACCCGTTCGGACCAGAGAAGGTATCGAAGAGACCATCGCTAACAGACTTCATGAGTCTCGCGGGGGACGCCGAAGTGGTTGAGTTTACTGTCTCAGAGGGGGCCACAATCGCGAATATGACTATTGAACAGGCTGTCGATGAAGGCTTGCTGGCCGACGAGATGCTTGTCGTTGGTATCGAACGAGACGGGGATGTGCTCACGCCGAAAGGAAAAACCGTAATTCAGCCAGGAGATGTTATCGCGCTATTCTCGAAAGCGCCGTTGAAAAAGGATTCATTGGAAGCGTTTGGAACGTAGTATACGCAAAGCCGGAAGGGAAGCCAGTGGGAGTCATTGGCCTTTGATTGAACCGCGAGTTACCTTTGTACGGTAGTGGATGATTTCCTCCCTAGAGTATTCAGAGAACAACCCCCCCGGAGTGACCTATCCTGAATATCTGGATGACGATATCTTTTGCGACCAGAAGTCAGCAAGCGACGAGAGAGTGCGGTGGCGATTCGACTATCCGACTTTAGCATTGATGGCCGCTCGAAGATAGTCTAAGACGCCAGGGTCTGGCTGGGAGAAGAGGTTCTTCGAAGATTGTTTCTTTCGAGGGGGAAGAGGGACCCGATTCGGTCGGGGCGATCAACAATGAGCCTGAAAGTACGCAACAGACACAGCGAGGCACTGTTCGAGTTCCTCTGGTGTCCCGTCTGCGGGCAGGAGGGTTTCACTCACATCCCGTTCGAGGGGGTGTTCTGCAAGAACTGCAACACCCAGGTCGAACTTCAAGAATCCCGAGAGACGCGCGGCTACGAGGAGGCCGTGCTCGCCTGCTTCGATACAACCACGACCTGGAACCTCCACGTCGACGAGAAACTGCGCCGCGACCTGCCTGATGGATCGGCGCGCATGAAGATCCTCGGCGCACCGGGCGCCTACAAGGTCGACTGGTGGAGTCCAGAGCCAGGTGAGGACTGGGAACCTGTCGAGCGCGGCGAGTTCGACGACATCGAAGAACCATCAGAGGTGTCGCATCTGGCGTAGAGCACGCGTTAGGGGGGTGAATTTACGCCCGACACACGTCGCAGGACCCGCATCCACGAGGGGTTCGCTCGTCGAAGTAGAGACGGCGCCATCGAGCAAACTGATCCGCATACGTGTCCTTGCTGTACGGGAATTGGTACAGATTGACCCCGTCCGGCAGGTCTGTGATTTCGGGCGCATCTACGCCGGGGAACCCGTTACGAAACACGAGATCTTCTGTTTTGGACACCAGCTCAGGAGCAACTGTGGATGGGTCCGAGGCCTTCAAGAAGTAGAGTGATGGGATGAACTCTTTCGGGTCGAAGAATCCGTTTGCGTGAAGAATCCACCCACAGAGCCACAGATACGCCTTCTCACTCGAGAAGAAGACTCCGTAGTGGTTGTCCGATTGCCGGCGTTTGTACACGAACACGGGGAGACCATAGCTGAAGCCGACCCGCGTTGGTTCTGCGTGGATATAGCAGTCCTCACGGTCGATATAGTGGACCAGCGGAGCTTGACACAGCTTGCCCGGGTGCTCACCAGTACCGATCTGCTCCCACAGCTCCGAGACGGAGGCTACGTCGGCGCTCTCGTCCTCGAGAGTCGTATCATCGATTGCACGATGGACGGGCGCAGCAGACTGAATCTCCTCGGGGAGATCGTCGCTGGACAGCTTCGCCGTCTCTCGGTCAGGGAGTGTCCGATAGAAGTGTTTATAGAAGCCCTCACGACGCCGCTTGTCGGCGAGTGTTTCACACCGGGCGCAGTCCTCGATGAACATCGCTGGTACCACCCGGTCTGGATTCTCGGCGGCCTCCTCGTAGAGACTACGCTGCCGTTCGGCCCGCCTGGCAATCTCATCTGGATCGGGGAGTGGTGAGCCCCTCTCAGACTCCGATGACATACGCATACCTTTGGGCTGGAACAGCATCAGTTTCCGAGCAAGGACCCCGCCCGACTGCAATCTTGCGAATTTTGGAATTCATTTTTAACCAGGTTTAAGTTGTCCAGTGACAGCCATTCGGCGAGATTCCAGCGACTCCACTCGATTCAGGAGAGGTTGTTTCTGCGCCGGCGATGGGTGCCGGCGCACACGCGCCGGCGGTGATCGATGTCGACACGAAGTCAACTCCGATTCATCCAACGGAGCGAGACCGCAGGCGAACAGTCCGATACCGACCGCATCGCACAAATCTACCGCCACTCGGACGGGTATCCCGATAGCGTCCTCCGTGACCTTGTCCAGCTGAAAGAGTTGCTCGACGAGACAGGAACAGAGCGCGGGCCTGCGTACGCCGCTGCCCAGTTCCTGTTCCTCGACACGCTCTCGACGATGACCCTCTACGTGGACGAAGGGCGTGATCGGAGCATCCACGCTGACCAACCCTCGGATATCCTCGATCCGGACAATATGGAGCACCTCGACCAGCCGATGTTCCTGCTGGGACACGGTGTCGAGAACCCGGCTGACGGCATCCACGGCGACGAGGAGTACCTCTACGTCGTCGAACTCCCGACCCGGAACCCATTCGAGGAGCCATCCGAGTGGACCGTCAAGGTGAGCGGTCACTCCGCCTTCCCGCGCTGGGATGGTCCGACCGAGGAAGCCTTCGATCGGGCTAGCTGGCAGTTTGAAGGACCGCTCTCGGCCGCCGTCGACGAACTACTAGCTCAACCAAGCTAATCGTTAATTGGACACTCCCAAGGTTCGAGTGCTGAAGAGAAGGAGCACCCAGTATAGGATTCTTCGGAACGAATGATTTGCAGATTGCTACTGAGAGTTGCGAATCCGCCGTCGGGCTCGAGAATCCAATACCTGCTGTGCATAGAGTGAATCCTCTCGGTCGCTTTCCGCGACCCATTCAAACGCTTGACGAGAAATTTGTTTCATCAGGAGCTCACCGTTTTCGACTTTCCAGCCAAACGGTTCTTTAGGGTCTAATCCCCGCTCTCGAAGTATTTCGTCGTCCACACGCAGAGCCATTACGAGGTCGTCCCCGTATTCAGCTGCTTGTTCCGGGTTCAGCACCAAGTTATCGAGGAATTCATCGCTGTTCGGCTTGGGCGTCATCCACTCGACGGTCCACTCATCTCCGACCTGATTGGAAGGCATACCTGTAGAATAGTCGTTGCTCGATAAAATTGACAGGGGGAACAAAGGGTCGTATCAGAACGAGGTGTTTGCGCTCAAAGCAGACCATTGCCAGGACATCAGAGAACGATACCCGTTTTAATCGATAAGTCCGATTGGTCCAGTATGGATTACGTGGATGAGCCGCCGGAAACGGAGAATCCTGTGATGGTGATTCGGGTAACAGCGAAATGTACCCTCTGCGAAACCGCTGAGCGGTGTGATTCACCTGGCGAAGCAAAAGAGTGGGCGAGAGATCATCAACATCCTCGAGACTTTATTGAATACCGTCGGACCTGGGCCGAGCGATAACCAATTCGACACCTCGATACTCAGATTACACCTCCAAGTGCGAGGATGCCAAGCAGTAATAGAACAGCCGTAACTACTCCCCCACCAGCAGTGAGGAGCTTATTCTCCATCACCTTCTCGTGGATCGGCATCGCGGCGTACTCCTCGCGGAAGGCCTCGAGATTCTCCTCCTCGTAGAAGTACTTCGTCTTCAATGCGAACCGTTCCGTCACCGCACAGCCCGTACAGATCGGTTCGCCTTCCAGCCGCTCCGTTTTGATGTGGCTGGAGCAGGCGATTGCCCCGCAGTTCGGACAGTAGGTGTACGTCTCGTCGACGCCGCTCGTGTCACAGTGGACGCACTGATGGATGCCGTCCTCTGCGGTTACTCGTGACGGGCCTGCCGCGTAGTACTCGTAGGGGTAGGTGTACTCCTGGAGCTCGGTTGTCTGTCGAACCTCGGGGAGGTACACCGGCTCAATCGACTGGACGGAGATGTCCGAGCGGTTCGGCTCGCAGGTCTTGTTGTACGTGACGTTGTTGTCGCCGGTGTAGGTCACCTTCGTCGTGTGGTGCTGCTGGAGTCGCTCGACGGCCCACTCCTTGTACTCCGTCTGAGTCTGGCCGAACCGCCGCTCCTCGACGTCGTCGAACACCTCCGCGAACTGCTCGGTATCGAGGTCGACCGTCGCGTGAAGGTTCTCGGTGACCAGCGTTGCAACGTCCTCGTCCGCGACCTGTGGCTGCCCGCGTTCGGCGTGGGCGACGAATCGCGATCGGTCGTTGATCCGATGGATGACGCCCACCGACGTCTCGAAGACGGCGTTCGTGTCCGCGGTGACCGCGACCACCGGCCGGAACGTCACCGATGAGTGCGGGTCTGGGAGGTCGGCGGCCTCGATGTTCTCGACGTCGCGGAACGCCTCTTCGACGGGTGTGTCGACGTCGGCGGCCGGGTCGTACGGGCGGAGCGTCTCGTCGCAGAGAATTTCGATGCGACCGTTGTAGAGGTCGAGGCCGATCTCGTCGGCGATCTCCCGGAGATCCTCGCCGTCGAGCAGCTCGATTGGATGTGGGTCGTCGTTTTGCTGGAGGCGCTGGGCGTACTCCTGAGCAGGATTCGTGAACCGGCCGGTCGTGACGGCCATTCCGCGTTTCGGGCCGTCGAAGTCGAACGTCGCGATCGCCGAGTGAAGCTTCTGGACGACCGGCCGCCCGACTGTCCCCGTGTGCTTGCACTCGACGATGATCGCACGCCGGGTGCCGTCGACGACCTCCTCCATGATGACGTCGCGACCCTCGTCAGCCGTGCGGTCGGCCTGGCGGACGTTCTCGTAGCCGAGGTTCCGGAACACGTCCTCCATCACGTCCTCGAACTCGAACCCCGAGAGATCGTCCAGTACAGCCATCCTCAATTATGTGGACAGTACGTTGCAACTGCCAAATACGTTGCCGAACGCTACGCCGTCCTGTTTGTTGAACCCCTGAGAGGGGTGCGGGGGTCACCGAACCGCCCGCGAGCAACGATGAACGGGAATGTACCTATGGCCAGTTCGGAATCGGTTCCAGTCGCATCGCCAGGTCAGGCTCACCGAGACGCAGTCGAATACGTCGGCTTCCGCGTCGACGGCCAAGCCGTCGTCCTGAACCTCTCGGAGCATCGGCGACTCTCCCTCGAGCGCAGTCTGGACCTCGTCAACCACAGTCCAAGCGGGTTCGAGTGGGGGTATAGTGGTAGCGGGCCCGCCCAGCTCGCGTGCGCGCTCCTCCTCGACTACTACGACGATGAGCAGTTCGCCCGTGAGCACTACATCGCGTTCCGGAATCAGGTGGTCTCACAGCTGGAGTGCGACGGTGCCGCGGCGTGCTGGCACCTCCCCGGCGAAGAGATCGACGCCGCGATGGCGACCCTTACCGACGACGTCGTCGCCCTCGCCGACGGCGGACGGCCGTCACCGACGCTCCCCGAGAACTGGCGAGCCGTCTCTCGCCCTGATCGAAGAGTGTTCCAGCGCGCTGATCGCGACCACTACATCGTACTCGGGGATGGAAGCGACGAGTGGCTGGTCGTGCTCTGCAGCCAGGGCGACCGTGCATATCCTGCTCCGCTCGCGCATCGGACGGTTGTTGAGGAGGCCGACGTGGAACGGGTAATCCAAGAACTCGCCGAAGAGAGCAACGACCTCATCGAACCCCCGGAGGGGGAGCACTGATGGAGACGCTTCGACTGGCGCGAGCCACCCATCAGCTCCTCGAACGTGGTGTCGAGGCGCTCGAGAAATTCGGGCGTGAACTGGAGCGATACAACGACCGACAGGAGCGCACCGACGACACCGACTCGTGACCGAAACTCACTCTCTAGACCAAATACGGAGTACCGGCTTCCAGTATACGCCTACCCCCGAGGGGTGCTCGTGTCCCATCCATCGGGAGGGGCAGCCGGTCACGGCGCCGCTCGGTTTGCGGTTCGCAGAGCGCGTCCATATCGAATCGATCCCGCGCCATGTCGCCGGCGCGATCTACGAAGCACATCACTCCTATATGGACGATGTCCCCCGGACAAATCTCGTCCATCACGGACTCTGTTACCAGGACCAGCTACTAGGTGCGATTACGTGGCGCTATCCGCTGATTCGCTCGCTGGAGTACGACGGGACGCGATTCGAGGGTGACGAAATCGTCGAGGCAGCACGGATTTGCATCGGCGTCGATTTCCCCAATCTCGCCTCTGCCGCCCTCGCCCGGTCGATGGAACGATTCGTGCGTCGGCACGGTCGGCGACGAGGCGTTCGGCTCCTGCTGACGTTCGTGCGAGCCGACTTCGACGGCTCGATGATCAAAGCGCTCAGAGACAAGGGCTGGCACTGTGCCGGTAAAACGGACCCCGGCCAAGCGGGAAATCGCCCCGATAAGCAGATCCGAGAGCAGCCAAAGTGGCGGTTTCTCTGCGAAGTTCCAGCTGAGTCCGACCGGGAACAGGCCTCACTCGGGAGGTGGTCCCCGTGACCACGAATGCCAGTCTCGATGAATTCGGAGCGGAGGCTGATTCGGACAGCCAGACAGATGACGGCCCATCGGTCGTCGACCAGCTTTTGAAACCGGTATCGCCGTCGCTCGGACTACGGCTCGTCCCCGGCAGGGGTGACCCAATATACCTCCAAAACAGGGGGACCGAACGCTACCTGTTCCGAGATGACCACGAGCGATGGTTCATCCTCCAGCCCTCAGCCAAGAATTCGGTCGACGACTTCGTTCGCTGGGTGTATCTCCCCGAGGACAAGCCAACCGAGATCGCCCGAACAGCGATGGGGCAACGGACGGTTCTCGGCTACAGGTACGTTACGCGGGGCGAGGCCCCCGAGCCGGTGGCGACGACGGTGACAGCGATGTTCGTCAGCGAGCCTTGGACCGATGCCACCTACGAGTGTGGATCCTGTAGTAGAGAGTTCGACTCACCGCATAGTCACGCTCGGCATTGCTGGGAAGCACACCCCTGGGTTCCAAATCCTGAGCAGGTCCGGGTACGGAGAGACGAATCTGAGTAGTTCCGACATCTGATCCGAGCCGTGGACTGGATCTGGATTAACCAACACTCCCCGCCATTCAGAGACGGGCGTTGGTTAACGTGGTGTTGTTTTTGCGCCCGGGAGAGGGGCGCAGGGCGCGAGACGATGCAGTCGCGGATCGACGAGCGTTCCTGCTTCGAGGTGACAGAGATGAAAGACCCAGAGTCCAGAACCATCTTCGCTGGCGTCGACGGGCGTACCGACACGGAACTACCCGAGTGGTACCGAGAGCGTCACGGAGGGGAAGACTCCGTGAGCTTCGCCGAGGCGGTCCGTGATCTTCCGCAGGCCGTCGAGACCACCGTGGCGTACCAGAACCCCTTCACCGACGAATGGGTCGAGACGGAGCGGTTCAACGCGCTCGTGGAGCCGAGTCGAGCCCGTGAGCAGGCCCGAGATGATGACGCGGAGACGGACCCGTTGTTCCACGTTCCCACGGACAGCTACTCGATCATCAACCCGGTCGACGTCTACGGGCCGCTGGAAGAAGTCCTCCGCGAGGAAACCATTGACGGGGCGCCGCTGGGTGAGGTGATGTTCGGCGAGATTCGGCGCTACCGAGGCGGCGGCGAGGTCCACATGGACATCATGTTCGACGGCCTCGAGGTGCGTCTTCCTGGCCGGTCGGACCCGATCACGATGGGCGTCACGTCGGGCTACGACTTCTTCGGCGAGCACGCCGTCTACGTGGAGGGGTTCGCTCAGGATGGCTACTGCTCGAACACGATGCGCTCGCTCACCGACAAGGAGGTCATCAAACACGTCGGCGACGTGCGGAACTTCCGCACCTGGTGGGAGGAACTCCTCGCACAGGTCGAACTCGTCGCCGACGACCTCTTCGAGTTCATCCGTGACGCTCAGGACATCGACCTCGACTTCTCGGAGCTCCCGTTCACCGTCACGGAGTTCTACACCCTGCTGGGCTTCCCGGACTACCTGGCCGAGCGCGCCGCCGGCGATGCAGAAGCCAATGCGACGTCCCCCTTCAAGATCGACATGTGGACGCTGCATTCCGGCGCGACGTACGCGCTCACACACTTCTTCCAGGGGAAAGAAGGGGCATCCCTCGATCAGTACGTCCGGATCGCCAACGACATCCTGTTCAACCCGGAAGGCACGATCGAGCGTGTTGAGCAGGCGTACGAGCAGGAGTTAGAGGCGGACGGCGACGACGGATCGCAGGCCTCGCTGGCCGGCGAACGAGCGCTGGCGAGCATCGAGCGCGTCAGCGACGACCTGCAGGAGAAAGTCGAGCAGTTCGAAGAGCGCGAGGACGCGCTGCGTGAGCGGTTCCAAGAGGCGATGGGCTAAGAGCAGTCGGAGAGAAAATACGCCAGGCGTGCTCCCGTTCTAGCGGCTGGAATCCACTGCTGACAGTATTAAGTGAGTAGGGGCGTACCCAGAGACCATGTCTATTGAGCATAATCCGACTCTCGACGCGCGAGAGCCACAGCAGGGGGATATAGAGACTTTTGAAGAGTTGGAGCGTGGTGACTCGGTCAAATTCTTTGAATGGCCCGTCGAGCCGTTGACCGTGATCGGCTGGGAAGAAGACGACAATGTCGGGAAGCGGGTGAGAGTTGAAGCAGAAGGCGGCGAGTCGTTTCTCTACCTGGTAGACGGCCACCTCTGGCATTACGTCCCTGAGGACGAGTTCGCCGGCGAGAATAACCCATACCCTGTTCAGAACCTCGTTTTGCTCGAATCCTCGGAAGCCTGATTGGGCTTCGAGACAGCTCGAATCCTGTCGTGAAGGCCTCTATATTGATGGTCTCATTCGCAGTGGGTGCACCTTCCCAAGATCTACTGCTTCAATTCTCTGCTGTTGCTCGTGCCCTCGATAGGTGGAGGCATCCGTTATGGGTACTTCTACAGACGACTCAGAGGCGTCAGACGAATTTCCGCCTGAAAAGCGGCTTGAGGCACCGAACACGCGCCTGATCAAGGCAGGGATCGAGACGATTCCGGATATGGAAACCCTCCAGGAGTGCGTTGCCTACGAGAACGCCCACCAGAATCGAACGCAAATTCTGCGCCGGCTCAAGTGGAAGGCTGAAGAGCTGCGTGAGAACGAAGAGTAAGGTCTATTCTTAACCAACACATTCCGCGTGGGTTTCCTGATTGTTGGTTAACTGACTGAGTCTCGGTTTTTCGGGCCCCTGAAAGGGTGCGGGGCAGCCAGCAGCGGCCTCGCGAGCCTAATCATGTCCCTCAAGCTGAGCTCCAGCGCCAGCACCGCCCGCGAAATCGCCGCCGCCAGACAGGCAGACTACGTGGCGTTTCTGCATCGAGCCCCGTTTGTCGTCGACGCTGTCGACCTCGGCTTCCTTCCCGGCTTTCGCGAGGATTGTGGGTATCAGGAGGCGCAGTATCAGAACCTTAGCCTCCCCGTTGGGATGCTCGACAACGATTTCCGGAATCCCGATCTGGAGCGGTTCGTCGACCGTTTCTTCGAGTACGAACCTCATGTCGGGGTCATCGGGGACGTCGACGAAATCGACGACGTCGACGCCCACGTCGCTGCTGCTCGTGAGATCCAAGCGAGCTATCCAGAGGCCGAGCTCATCGTCGTTCCGAAGTCCCAAGCAGTAATCGACGCGATTCCCGAGACCCTCGTCCTCGGGTATTCACGGGGATACGCCGACCGCCTGGCCCACGAGTTCTCCGACCCTGCCGATTGGAGAGGGCGGCGCGTCCACATCCTCGGCGGGAGTCCGCCCAAACAGCTCGATGCCATTCGACAGCTGACCAGACCGACACTCACGGACGAGCCACCAGCCGACATAGTCGGCGTCGACTGGAACGGGCTGCATCGCGGCGCGCAGTTCGGTGAGTTCTGGACGGCCGACGGCTGGGACGACAGCGGTCGCGACGCCGACCACGTCACTGTCCGAAAGACGGTGCGCCACAGCCTCGCTCGCGTCCGTGAGTTTTGGAGGACCCACGGAATCTGGCCCGAAACGACACCGCAAAACGAGGGGCTCAACGTTGAGTACGAGGGACCGAGTCCTGCCGATCTGGAGGACGCCGCCTGTACCGAGTGCGGGACGAACGTCTGGCGAACTCGCCGCGGCCCGTACGTCGCCGAGTACGATACCGGCGCAATCTGTGGATACTGCAGCTACGAGTGCTACTTCAACCACCGTCACCGGAACAACCTGGAGGAGATCGTCGGCGAGCAGAGCGTCTACCTCCCGCCGACGTGACTTCGCGACCTGTTTTTCGTGCCCCCCGAGAGGGCGAGGGCTCCTTCGAAAGCTCTCAGAGGTGACTTCCAGTGAGTCAACAACAGAGTCCCGACAACGTCTCGATCGACGAGATCCCGGTCGATATCGACAACACGCAATCAGCGGAGGTCGATTCCGCCGACGTGCCCGACGAAATCGAATCCATCACCCGTGGGCTCGCCGGTGAGCAGCCGCCGACGAATCCGCTGGTCGTGTTGAAAGCGGCCCGGTGGTGGTACATTCACGGCAAGGGCGGCACAGATCCCGCCTTCCAATGGGCCATCGAGTGGGCACGTCACCTTGCGACCGACACCCCCAGTGACGTCGAGCGGTTCGACGAGTTCCTCGAGTACCTCGTCTCGGTTGGCTTTGCGAACGAACGCCACGAGCTCCGCTGACCGACAGAGCGGTTTTTTGAACGCCCCTGAGGGCTGCGGCGCGGTCTGAGCAGACGCAGTTGCCGTGAACTTGATTCGGTGAACACAATGGCTACGACCAGTGATTCGTCGGTCTCCTTCGACCAGACCGACACGCGATCCGACGAGATGAACAGTACGATCGAACAGTGGATCGACGACCTCGTCGCCGGCGTCGACGACGCGCAGGCCAGCGCGGAGTTCCAGGAGTGGCTTGACGTCCAGAGTCGATTCCACGACTACTCCTACCGGAACACGCTCCTCATCAAGCGGCAGTGTCCCGAGGCAACCCGCGTGGCTGGCTACCGGACGTGGCAGGAGGAGTTCGACCGTCACGTCAAAGAGGGTGAGTCGGCCATCTGGATCTGGGCGCCAATCATCGCGAAACAGTGCCCGGAGTGCGAGAACTCGCCGAGCTACCACGAGGACAGCGATTGTGAGTACGACGAGACGCCGCCCGAAGAGTGGTCCGAGGGGCTGGTCGGGTTCAAGCCCGCGCCGGTGTTCGACGTCTCCCAGACCGAGGGCGAACCGCTTCCCGACCTGGCCACGGAAGCGACTGGGGACGCCGGCGACCTCGTCGAACAGTTGACTGGCGCCGCTGACGACCTCGGCGTGACGGTGCGGATCGTTCCAGCCGAGGAGTGGACCCACGGCGAGGCGAAGGGCATCTGCGAACAGCTGAGTCTCGTCGACGTTCAGCCGCTCGTCGAGGTGCGTGATCGGGAGAACGAGGCCGACCTTGCGCGGACGCTGATTCACGAGTACGCACACGCCCTGCTCCACTTCGATGTCGACGACGACACCGAGCGGGCGAAACGCGAAGTCGAGGCCGAAGCCGTCGCGTACGTCGTCGGGCGCTACTGGGGGCTCGACACGAGCGGCTCGGCATTCTACCTCGCTGCGTGGGAGTCGGACGATCCTGAGGTCGTTCGCGAGCGGCTCGGACGGATCAGTCGGACGGCAGAGGAACTCATCGACGTCCTTGACGACGAGTTCTAAATTTGTTTAACCAACAGAAGGCTGGAGTTTTACGGGTTGTTGGTTAAACAGAATAAGCGAGATGCGATAGACTCTATAACAGCTATATTGGAAGACTATTCAATAGGTTGTTAATTCTCTCCGTGATCTGATTTGCCTGTTGCGAAGCCTCACTAATCTGCTGCTCCCTCCATTGATTCAGCTCCCAATATTCATAGCTGAAGTCCCATTCGTCTGTGTGGTCCGCCATCTTCTTCACATCGTTTTTCGCAATCTGCCGTGCCTCAGATGTAGATAAAGGATCGTTAGCATCCGTGGATACAGCAACTAATCGTTGAGTGACTGTCTCAGTCACATCACTAATTGTCTGTCCTATTCCCTCCGCAAAGGACATCCTGACCCCCCAATGGATTTGACTCAGGACCCAAGAATATGCACGCCATCCAATTCTTCTGCCCACGACATTTATCAAGCGTTGATTTACCCATCCAGTAGCCCCAAATGCAACCCTGTAGGACACAGCTGCACCCGTGGCGAGAAGAATTACCTCAATAATGGTGAGGGCAACATATTTGAAGAAGTTTACAAATGTGCTCTCTGAGGGAGATTTTCCGGCGTGTATTTTATTATATATTCTACATCCGGTGTCCAGAATCTGCTTCACATTTGCAACCAAGGGGATGAATTTTGTGACCTCCTTTCCAGCCGTGCTAACACCTTCCAGATCTTCCCCGATCTCATCGGGGAATACATCCAGATGGCTCAGGAGACTCGCTATATCATCGGTGAAGTTCAATATCCAATTATAAGCCTCTGGATTGTCGTCCAGTTCATCTAGAACGAGTTCTTTGAAGCTATCAAGAAATCCTGGATCTTCGGGGACATCTTGGTCCTCATCGGCCAGCTCCTCTATTTCCCCGTATGCATAGCACGTGAGGTCCACTACTGCCTCGAGTTCCTCCTCAAGATCGTTCACATCCCAGTTACTATCAAAAAAGTCCACCACGCCATAACCGAATTTATCGATGAATCCCGATTCGTCACGTGAACTCAGCGCCTCCACGTTACCTACACCGACACCCAGTCCGATTACAGTAGATTGAACGAATCTCCTTCTGTTCACTATAGAACGATTATATCCCGATATTGAGAAAAATCCTTCGTGGAACACCCCTATTAATGGTGTGTCACACACCGGTTGATAGCTTGTTTTTGTAAATCAGCAGTTCTTCGGTCAATTCCTTACGAAGGAGTCGGGCTACCTGCTACTGGAAGTTTTTCTGCGCCCGCGGAGGTGCGGAGGCGCATTCAGACCTCCGTCGAATGATGACTGAACCCTATCTCACGACGGTCCTCGAGGAAGCTGAGCACGTTGCCGAGCAGCACGACCAGGTCGCTCGTACGACAGACAACCAAGCCCACGAGTACCTCCGATACGCCGTTCTCCGGGTGCTCGAAGGCGAGGCGGACCACCTCCCGGCGGACTGGACGCCGATCGACGGCGTGACCGTCGGCTATGGGAGCGACGACGCGATGTACGACAGCTGGGGCTCCAGCGAAGACTGGTGGGAGACCGTCCCGCCGCAGGAGGCGTGTACCCGCTTCCGGGTGTTCTTCCCGGACGACCACCAGACGGTTCCCCGCGACATCGTCGACGTGATGGCCGCGCTCGGGGCCTGGCGCGTCTGGACCGGGAGCGCAGCGGCGTGCGGCTCTTACGACCATCGCGAGCGCCGCGAGGTCCACTACCTGTGGCCGGAAGGCCATCCGGTGGAGGAAGTGCTCCTCGAGCGGCTCAGCGGCCCTGCGGAAGCCGTCGCGCCGGACGGAGGCCGAACGGGCGACGTTCGCGACCGACTGGTCGTCGACGAGAACGCAGAGTCACAGGGCGATCTCGAGCCCCGCACGAAGCGTGCCGTCGCCGAAGCGATGGACGTTTCGCTCCTCTCGAAAGGTGGCCGCTATGAGGTGCAGTCCGCGTCCGGCAACAGGTACGAAGTCGACATCGTCGACGAGTCGTGTTCCTGTCCTGACTGGCAGCAGCGCTCACCCGAGGGGGGCTGCAAGCACCTGCGTCGCGTCGATCACGAGATCAAACGAGGCCGTGTTCCCCGACCAGACGGCCGCCTTCCTTCTCTATAGGTAGTGAGTGAGCTACTCCACGTGACGGATTGTCTCGCCATCCCGACGAATCCGGTCGAACGTTGAGAGATACGCAATCCGGTCGTGAACCTCGTCAGTATCCAGCTCTAGTTTGGCGGCCAGTTCGTCGACGGTCATCGGCTCGTCGAGTGCCTGAAGGACTTCGAGCCCTCGGTAGTACCTGTTCGTGAGTTCCTGGACGCGGGCCTCGATCGGTGTGGTCACTCCGTACCGCTCCTCGAGTTCGAACAGCGCCTCGTTCGCGAACGTGGCGAACTGATCGTCCCCCAGACGTTCGATCTGGGCTTCGAGTTCAGCCCGGACGACGTCGTAATCGAGGCCGGCCTGCACGAGCATATTCATGTCCTCGATGTCGTCGTCACGGCCTGCGATCGCCTTGAACAGGAAGATATCCTCGTTGCTGACCAGCCGGACCATCAGTCGATCCGTGTCGAGGAACGGCTCGCTGCGCTCTTGCATCCCGTCGGTGAGCACGAGCTTGTTCGCGACCTGCTGGTTGAAGATGTCGAGGCGACACCCATCGTCGTTCTCGACGCAGCTCGTCGCCCCAAGCGCCCGGTAATCTGGATCCAGCGATTGAACCTCTGCATACCCGAGGTCCATCAGGACCGCCCACAGCTGACCGTATGCGTCGCCATCTGGGACGACCAGGTCGATATCTTTCGTCGCCCCCTTGAGGTCGCGCAGCGACATCGCACCACCACCGATCAGGTAGACCGTGAGCGGTTCAGATAGGCCATCCCCGATGCGCTGGAATTCGTTCTCGATGTACTTGCGTCCGAATGTTGGTCTCATTGTGGTAGTGTCACCTCGTAGTCAGCCGCCAGCTCCTGAAACTCGTCCCACTCGGGGAGCCGGTCATCGTCGACCTCGCCCTGCGTCTCGAGGTAGCGGAGCAAGGCGTCGATTTCGGCTTCAAGGCCATACTTTGCCGCCTGCTCTCGGAGGGCCGCCTCGTCGACGTCGACCTGACTGAGCAGGAGGAGACAGTACGAGCGGTGACGGCTGCCGTCGTCGATGAGCAGCGTGTGACAGCAGAGCTCTGCCGGCGAGATTTCGTCAAGTTCCTCGGAGTAGACGTAGTAGCGGTGGCCGGTGAGCAGGAACTGGAGGTCGAAGGCCGCGAATCGAGCGAGGCCGGTTTCGTGGAACTCCTCGGCGTCGATCTCCTTCTCGGCCTGGGCGAGGAATTCGTCATAGTCCTCCCAGAGAATCGTGCCCTTCGGGGCGACGGCTTCGAGGCGTTGACGATGCAGATGGTGTGCGAGTTCACGGGCGAACTCGTGGAGGCGGTCGAAATCGGCGTTGAAGTCATAGCGGCCGTCGTCCGTCCCGACGAGCCCACGGTCGCGAAACCGCTTGAGGACGCGGTTGACCGTGTTGCGGTAGTTATCGCTCTGGTCAGCGATTTCGGAGACAGTTCGCGGCTGGTCGAGGTAGTACAGCACCTCGAGTGCCTTGCCGGTCAGTAGCTCGGGGAAGTCAATGTGGGAGTGCTGACGAGCGAGGTCCTGATAGAGCTCGACGGCGCGAGCATCCGACGGGATGACTCGTTTTCGCCGGCCATCGCGTTCCGTGTAGACGAGCCCCCTCTCGACGAGGTCGGCGACGGCACGAGAGAGGTAACTCTCGCTGTGGTCGAGCTTCGTCGCGAGTTCGGAGATCGTGTCGCCGCGGTCGACCGTGGCGAGGACCTCCAGTTCGATGCGCCGGAGCACGGTGTAACATAGTACGAAATTTGTATATAAAGAAGTTTCGAGTAGTGTTACAGCCAGCGGTCGCGAGAACTGTCTCCATCGACTTAACCAACAAAACTATGGATTCGTGGGGCGTGTTGGTTAACACGAGAAGAGCCGATGTCCTACGAACCCCCGACCCCACCGGCGAACCTTCCGACGGAGATCGTCAACACGCTCAACGAGTCGGACCCGGAGCAGCTCCGAGACGTTGCGACGTACGCTGAAGCGCTCGCCGAGCACAAGGAACGAGAGGCCCGTCTCGAGGAGTCGGCAGATCAAGAAGAGGTCGAAGAACGACCGGACGATCTCCCGGACGACGTCCCTACCAAAGCGACGATCACGATCAAGGAAATCAACGACAATCGCTACTACTACTGGCAGTGGCGGGAGGGAGAGAAGATTCGTTCTCAGTACAAGGGTCCGGTCAACCCGGACGAGTAAAACTCGATGATAGAGGACACCCACCCCACGTTTCCGTCGTAACTGGATGTTGGTGGAGGGGGTGACGCAGATTTCGAAGGGACCACACCCCCCGCGTTTCCGTCGTTTCTCCACGACGGCGTAGGGAGAGGCTACGATAGTGCTATACAGCCACTAATTCTGTTGACCTAGAACCAATCTAGAGGTGAACCAACTTCTACAACACATAGATTAAAGTGGTATAGCTGAGAAAAGCTCATTGAGTGTACTTCGACCAAAGAGGGGGCGAAGTACTTCGCCCCCTCAGATGAAACGATCCTTTCCAGCTGCTTCTGTAGACGGCCAGTATTGGAAGGATAGGCCGCTCTCGTCTTTGGTATCTCGTCGTGGATGTCTTCTTCGAGTCCCCTCCCCACCTGTTCGGCGATTACGACGGAAACGTGGGGTGTGTGAGTTCGGGATTCGACATCGAGGCGACGCTTCCGTCTACGGGTTTCCTCTCTCACGTCGGAAACGCGGCTATATTGTCAGCAATCCAATTCCACCGAATGACGGCATTTTCACGCTGATATCGGACAAGGAACGTCGGAAACGTGGGGTGGTGTTCTCCACTAGATTTATACTCCCCCCGCTCACACCGTGTGATATTCAATGACGCCCGACTCTTCACCCAGTTCTGTCGACGATCCACTCTTTGAATCCGGGCATCGCATCTTCGCGAACAAGGATCTCCTGAAAATCGGCCACGTTCCGGAGGCTGACCGGATTGTCGGTCGCGACGAGGAAATCTCGAAGCTCGCGAAACGTCTCAACGGTGCTGTCCACGGGTACTCCCCGGAGAACGTGATGATCTACGGGAAAACGGGGACCGGGAAATCTCTCGTTTCAAAACACGTCTGCCAGCGAGCTCAAAATGCCGCTCAGGATGGCGTCGAGATTGGAACAGCGTATATCGACTGTGCTGAAGACAACACGGAGACTCAGGCAATCTCCTCACTTGCCGCGAAGCTGAACGATGAATCTTCGACTGGAATCTCCGTCCCACATACCGGCCTCAGTACGTCGAAATACTACAAACTCCTCTGGAAGACGCTCGACGCTCAATTCGATTCTGTGATCATCATCCTCGACGAGATCGATCTGATGAACGACGACAGCGTGTTGATGAAGCTCTCGCGCGCTGAGGAGGCGGGAAAAATCGACTGTAGCGTCGGCGTCATCGCGATCAGCAACAAGATCCAGTACGTCGACAACGTGAACGAGCGCGTGAAAAGTAGCTTCCAGCACAAGGAGCTGTTCTTCAAGCCATACGACGCCAACCAGCTTCGGGAGATCATGTTCAACCGCGAGGACGCCTTCCAGGACGACGTCCTTTCCGAGGACGTGATTCCGCTCTCAGCGGCCTTCGCCGCGCAGGAACACGGCGATGCTCGGAAGGCGATCGACATTCTTCGCCACGCCGGGGAGGTCGCCTACGAGGCCGGGGCAGAGCAAGTGACGGAGGAACACGTCCGCCAGGCACAGCAACACGCCGAAAAGGACAGGTTCAGAGAACTCGTGAACGGCGCACCCACGCAGGCGAAGGCGGCGTTGCTGGCGCTCACGGAACTGAGTGTCAACAGTAACGACGATGCGTTCCTCACGAGCCGGGTGTACGACCAGTACGAACGCATCTGCAACCATCTCGATATGGATATCCTCTCAGTCCGTCGGTTCCGCGACATCCTGAAAGAGCAGGCCTTCCTCGGGGTTGTCGAAATCGAGAAGATCAACAAGGGGAGTGCGGGCGGCATCCACCTCCAGAATCGACTCATCGAAGACCCCCAGGTCGTCCGCGAGACGATCCTCGAGGACAGCCGGATGCAGGACTGGACTCGCGAGTAGTGACCTCCTACTACTGAGTGGGTGCGGACGACGGAAATCCGGGGTGGGGCGTGAGGAAACGACGGAAACGAGGGGGGTCGAAAATTACGTCGGAAACGTGGGGTTGGTTCGAAACGACGGAAACCAGGGGTGGGGTCCACTACGACAGTTCGTTGGTGGCACCGAACGAGCTCAAAACGGCGTCCCTCTCACCGGAGAGCTCTCGACGAATGTCGGAGCGGTCCCACCCGAGCGGTGAAAGCACGCTCTCGACCGCTCTGACCAGCTGCGTCTCGTAGTACGAGGCGTCGTAGGTCTCGATCTCCTCGTGGGCGAGGGCGACCCGGTCTCGCGAGGATTTCTCGTCGTCGACGACCACGTACTCGATATCCTGACCCGGGTGGACTGCCAGGTCCTGCTCGCGGGCTCGCTTCAAGGCGGCCACGTTCTGGGTATTCTGTGAGTAGCCTTCCAGGGGCTTCGAGACACGGTTCCGCTCGACGAGCTGCTCCACTGCTACGTTGCCCGCCTGCAGTTCGTCGATAGCTCGTTCGAGCCGTCCGAGCACTGCGTCCGGTGACCGCGTGGTATCGAGCCGGTCGAGACAATCCCGTTGGACGTCCTCGATGAACGGCGGGGTCGAACGCTGTCGGGCTTCGATACCTCTGATTTTGAAGTCGTCGCCGCCGGCGACCTTCCCGAAGTATTTCGTCAACGCACCAGCGTCGCTCTCGCGCTGCGGGACGAACGCCACCCAGTCGTAGTGGGCTTCGTGTTCGAGCCGAATCTCGACCTCTTCCGTGATTGCCGTCGCGAGCGTCCCGAGGTCCTCTCGGTCATCGTCGTCGACGTCGGGGTCGGGCGTCACCCAGATGGAGTCGACGATGCCGTGGACGACGCGCCAGCCGCCAGCTTCCAGTCGCTGTTTCGCCGTCAGCAGAATCTCACGAGCGAATGCATTAATCGCCTCGTGGCACTCGATGCGGCCGAACTTCGCGTTGCTGAACCCTTGATAGCCGAAGCAGGCGACGAGGATCCACTTCAGCGCTCCCGACCGCCCTTCGAGTTCCGCCAGCCGATCCTCATCGGGGTCGTCTCGTTCCTTCTCGCGACGGATGGCCGCCTTGATCTCGTCGCGAGCGTCGATGATCGGCTGGAGCACGTCGACGAGGTAACCCCGGTCGTCGCAGATCGAGTACCCGAGGCCGGGGACGTCGTCGCGGTCGCTGTGGCACTCACACCGGATGACGTCCGGCGAGACGTTCCGGGTACAGATGATGTTCGGGTACAACGAGGAGAAGTCGAGTTCGTGGACGTTCTCGTGAAGCCCGACCTCGGGCGCGAAGATGAAGCCGCCGCGGTCGGCATCGTGGAGCGTCCCCATCGGCTTGTAGAACTCGTGACGCCAGGAGTTCCACGGCACGAGGACGCCGCGGTCGTGGGCCTCACAGATCTGGATCGCCGTGAGGACGTTCCCGATCGACGCCCACGCGATCTCCTGGACGGGCTTTTTCGAGCGCGACACGAGGTCGAGGACGCCGTCGAGGTTCGTCTCCCCGTAGAAGAACGTGTTCGACTCGTCGATGATCGCCCGGCCGGGAACGTTGTACTGCGCCGGAGAGTGACCGACGCGGCCGTAGCTCGAATACGTCGACTGGCTCGCAAGCTGCTGGTAGTCGACGCCCGGCCACCGGCTCAGCGAGAAGTCGTCGATGCCGGCATCCGTCGCCATCTCGTACAGGGTCGGGACGATCTCGCTCGTCGAGCAGACCAGGACGTCCGGATCGTGTGCGTCGAGCGCCCCCTGGACGGCGGTCAGGAGATCCGTCGGCGAGCCGGTGACGGTGTCGCCGGCGACGGACAGCTCCCCATAGATGTCGTTGCTCGTTTCGGTCACCGGGACACTGAGCCGGAGCGTCGACAGCTCGCTCGCCGGCGTCGGATCGGCGCCGGTCTCTAGACAGTATCGGAACTCTCGCGAGAAGTCGACGTTGAAACAGGCGAGATCCCCGACTGGATAGGCCGACAGCTGGCGTGCCTGCCGGGCGAGTGGGGTGACGCGGTCGATGTGGTCGACGTCGACCGCGAGAACGGTCTCCTCGGCCCGTCGAAAGCCGGGGCATCGCGTAACCATCTCGGTCGCGACGACGTCCGGGTGCTGGTCGTACACCGACTGGAGGGTCGTGAGGTCGAGGTCGGACGCTGGGTCGCGAGCGGCGACGTAGAAGCGTGGGGTGTAGTCATCGCGCTCGGTCGCGACGGCGCCGTCGGCGGTTCCCTCCCACTCCAGGACGCGGCCGTCGTCCAGAAAGTCGATACTGAACGGCATCGTCACGGGTTCGAGTCCGGTGGGGAGCTCTCCTGGTCATCGCTCGCTGTGACCGCGGTTTCGAGCTCCTCAAGGCGTTCCTCGTGGTCGTCGAGGCGGGCCTCCTGTTCGAGATCGATGCTGAGTAGCGCCGGCAGCAGCGGATTCTGGTGGTTCAACAACCCGCTCGCGTCGGCGTGTTCGCGGGCGTACTCGAACAACCGGTCGAATCGCGGCTGGTCGCGACGCCGCAGTGCCCGCCGGAACTCTGCCCAGCGCTCTTCGATAGCCCGCAGCGCATCCCGGTACGTCGGGTTTGTGCGCCCCATCGCTATCGGCCTCCTGTCCCGGTTGCAGTCCACGCATCGAGCAAGGGATCCGCGGTGGCCGCCACCGTCTCACCGTCAGCGGTGACGCCCGTCCCGACACCCTCCGGGGTCGGCGTCGACGGCGCCGGCGTCGTCGGTTCCACGCCGACCTGCGTGGCGCGGGCCGCGAGCAGCTGCCGCCAGTACGCGAACGTCGTCTGGTAGTACGCGCCGTCGTCGACGGGATAGACGAGCGTCTCGAAGTCCTCGCCGACGACCCGTGGCCCCATTCGGGTCTGCTCGCACTCCAGGTGATGGTCGGCGACCGTCGCGACCGGCTCGGTGAATTCGTTTCGTTCGTTTCGCGTAACGAGCACCGGGATGTCGTACCCTTCGGCGTAGGTCGCCAACTGGGCGAGGGTTCGGGCCTGGAGGGTTTTCGCGTGGGTCTCACCGAGGGTATCGTCGGCGCGGTACTGGGCGTCGACCGCCGGCGCGACGATGAGGGCGGGTGTGTGGGGCGACGTGTCCTCGTCACGACTTGGTTCCCCTCGACCGGCCGCCCCGGTATCGGCCGTGGACGTCTGGATCGACTTGTTCACTGCCGTCGGGAGATCACAGACGGCGCCGTAGTGCTGGTAGGCGGTAAATCCGCGCGCCACGTGGATTCGGTTGAGCAACCGTTGACTGGGCGCGATCTGAGCGAGTGTCGTCGTTGTCGCGTGTCCGTTTGCGTCGACCCAGAAGGCGGGCCCGTCGTGTAGGAGGAGATGGTCGAGTACGAGCGACTGCAGGATCGGGACGCCGCGGCCTCCCTCGACGTCGAGCAGCGTGATGCCGTCGTCGAGTGACGGCAGCAGCATCTCGTCCGTGGCCGGATCGGCCTGGTCAGCGAGGGACCGATTGCGGTCAGCGCCCCGTGTCGGCTGGTCGACCGCCAACCGGTTCGATGTTGATGTAGAGTGCTTGGGCATACTCAACTATATGTCCACGTTCCCGATAAGCCGCGGCGTGTCACTTCCGCGTTTCAGGGAACCGATCTGAATACAACAAGTAGCGTCGCTGTTTGCGTGTTTTCGTGTTAGGAGGGACACTTCCGAGAACAATTCCGATATGAGGCGCCTCCTCCGTTAACCAACAATTGGATGCATACACCCTTGGTCTGTTGGTTAATACGTAAGGAGCTCAGTTGCCCGTTGTCTCAGTTTGATTTCTGTGGAAATTCTATAGGAAACTGCGACGTGCAGTTCTCACTTCACGTATTTGTCAATCAAGTAGTCGGTAATCTGCTCTTCGCGAGCCTGGATAAACGCCTGTGCGTTCTCCGGGGTGGGCTCGATATCAGGATACTGATTTACACGTTGGATACGCTCAGCCTCGGCGTTGCCGAGGTCGTCCAACCAGTCGTGGGGCCACTGGTCGCTTTTGATCTCTTCGTTCATCTCGTGTGGCAACAGCTGTAGATTCCCGATTCGATTAAGATCAACAGCCTCTCCAATAGATTCAGATACTGATTCTGCCCTGCTTTTCGGGTAGATGTGGTCAACCGAGTAGTCGCCAATACTGGTGGACGTGGATTGCGTATATGATTCCTCAATGAGGCCGAGTACTGCCGTGACATCTGTGTCGGTAAATACAGGCTCTCCTGGGCTGCTCTCGTAACGAGCGTTGGCTACGACTCGACGGATGTCTTCAGCAGATGGGCTGATGTTCTCCGATTCAAATAGCTCCTCTCCTGGGAAAACGATGGGCTCGTTGGGTTCTGGTTCCCATTCGCGAAGGAATCGCATCCAGTTGCGGCACTTGCCGTAGGTCAGAACCTGGTAATACTTGTTCAGCAAGAGGGATCTTGCGACGAACTGGAAAACACTCTCCCGGTTCGCGTCGGAGACCTCAGCATCAGGATTCTGGTAATAGAACACGCCAAGTAGTGCGAAGATGGGCATCGTGTTCATAACCGAGCTCCGAATCCCGCTCTCGATTACTGTCTGGAATGCCTTCTCGAGCGATGTCCGAAACCACTCGAAGCGCCGTCCGGCGACGACGGGCTCATTATACAGCCACCGCTCGCGCATCTCGTCCATTCTTTCTTCGTCGATACTGCTAAGATTGCTGCGGAGGAGGTCCGTTCCGACTAAGTATGCTGTATACCGGAGGAACAGCTTCCGGTCGATTTCTTGCTCATACTCAGGGAACTTCTGTTTAAATTCGTCAATCCAATCTTGGATGACCTCCCTAGGATTGATCCGCTCGCCCTCCTCTTCTGCGTACGGCCAATAACTCATTAGTTTTGAGAGGAGGAGCTGGTAGGGCTTCGGATCAGAGCCCTCCATGTTCAGCCTCGTGAATATCTCGGGAATTTCGGATCTATCCTTGTTCGTACTGTCCGTTTCGAGATCGTCCTGTAGAACGTTGCTCGTAATGTCTCTCGCGACGGCCATCGAAATACTGCGCAGTTGGTAGCGGGTTTCGTTGTCCGCCCTCAGTTCGGCGGTATCCACGTATTCATCGACGACTTCGCTAAGCGATCTTCCCTCAAGTACCGTGGAGTTCCCGGAGCTCCCTTCGTCCCCTCCGTTCCATAACTCCCCGACCGGCATCCAAAGGTGTCGCGTGTCGCCGGTCATGGTATAGCCCGTCTCGTCCGTTCCTCCAAACTTCCCCGTCGATTTGAACTCAAACTCGTAGTCGCCTGCTGTATCGTCGCGATCGTACTCTGGGTGACCGAATAGGTCAACACACAGCCGCTGGCCTTCCCAGTACTGGAGCTCATCACTGGGCTTCCCCCGTCCGCCATTATATACTGTAATTCCACCCTCGACACCGATATAGAGCGAGTTCAAGCGCTGCTGGCCGTCTATAATCAGAATCTCCGGTTCTTTGTCTTCAACCTCCTGATTGTAGAGGTCGTACTCCGCCAAAACTGGATCCGGTGGCCGATAGTCATCGGCAACGTACATCCGCAGGAAATTATACGAGTTGTAGTCGCTGATATTGGCCGCTCGAACTCTCCATTCAGTTATGGCTCCGATTGGATAGTCTCGAATCAATGAATCGAACAGTTCCTCAATCTGCCTGGGATTCCAGACAAACTCCCGCTGGAGGCCGGGAAGAAAGATATGGTCATTTATTTCAGACAAATAATCCGAGACCTGTCTGGACATAGTCACCAGAACGGAAGAAGAGTATAAATACTCTGTCGTCGCCCATCGAATTCCGGGTGTATTCTGCCCCGGGTTAACTCGAAGGCTTGGCTGAACTGCTGAGTTACGGTGTGGGTGAGTTAGCCACCGAATTTTTGGGATTGTGCGCCTGGTTCCGAGAAGTTTCCAGAATCAGTCTTGTCTAGTACTGTCTCCGTTAACCAACGCTCTATGCATAACGGGGGCGAATGTTGGTTAAGTACGTCGGTGCCGCGAAGTTCCTGTGCGACCACGTTGAAGATGCCACCCTCCGAACCCTCTGGTATGTGTGGCCGAAACTCGCTCTTCATCGATCAGGCTGACCTCGAGGCTCGCTTCGACGCCGAGGTCGTCACTGACGGCGGGTATACACCCCGATACAACATTGCACCCGGCGACGACCTCCACATCATCACGAACGAGGCTTCCGACGAGATCGACGCCTACCACTGGGGGCTGATTCCGTTCTGGGCGGACGAGCCCGAGGAGGGCATCATCAACGCTCGCTCCGAGACTGCCGACGAGAAACGCGTCTTCGAGCGGGCGTGGGAATCCCGCCCATGTTTGGTCCTCTCTTCGGGGTTCTACGAGTGGAAATCGCCGAACGGCGGGACAAAACAGCCCTACCGGATTCACCGCGAGGACGACCCCGCGTTCGCGATGGCCGGGCTCTGGGACGTCTGGGAGGGCGAGGACGAGGCGATCTCGTGCGTCACGATTCTCACGACGGAGCCGAACGACCTGATGAACTCAATCCACAACCGGATGCCGATCGTCCTCCCAAAGGACGCTGAGTCCGACTGGCTCGCCGCAGACCCGGACACTCGCAAGGAACTGTGCCAGCCGTATCCGAAGGACGATTTGGACGCCTACGAGATTTCGACGCGGGTCAACAACCCTGACAACGACGATCCCCAGGTCATCGAGCCGCTAGACCACGAGCAATCGGGCCTCGGCGAGTTCAGTTCGGGGTAGGTCGCGGCGTCACGGTCACTGCATCGGTGACGCCGCTGCTGAATCGACGAGCGAGTACTTTCGGTCCCGACTCGTCCCTTCCGCCTCGAGGAGGTTGTATTGCTCCATCTTCGAGAGGTACGTGCGGATAGTCCGTTTCGTCCGCGGATCATCGACGTCCTCGGAATAGCGTTCGTGGATCTCGCTCGGCCCGACCGGCCCGTGCTTGCGAACGATATCGTAGACGACGCGCTGGTGCGGCGTGAGCGAGTCGAGGCTTTTCTGCTTGATCTGGGCCCGAGCATCCTCGGCGGCGTCCAGGAGAATATCGTCGGTGATGCGCTCGTGGTTCTCGCGATCGGCCTTGCCGGCGGCCGTTCGGAGGATGCCGATTGCGAGGCGTGCGTCGCCGGCGGCCGCGTCGGCGATTCGATATAGCTGGTCGTCGGTGATGACGTCCTCGTCGAGCCCCCACTTCGCCCGCGAACTCAGAATGTCGTACAGCTGCTCGTCGTGGTACTTGTCCATCCGGACGTGTTCGCTGGAGCGCAGCCGGCTCACGAGCCGGTCGTCGACGCGGCTGAACAGCTCCTCTTCCTTGTTCGCAATGCAGATGATCGCGAACTGCGGGAGGCTGTGGAGGTCGTAGATGACGCTGGGGTCTTCGAGCTGGTCGACCTCGTCGAGGATGACGACGGTTCGCGGGCCGTCATGCTGCTGGAGGCGATCGACGAGTTCGTCGTGCGGCGTCGACTGCCGGTGGATGTCGATGGTTGCGCCGAGATCGTCGAGGATCTGGTAGAGCGTGCGGAACCGGGTGTAATTGCGCCAGCAGTTGACGTAGGTGGTCTCGACGTCGAGGACCTCCTCACGTAGGCGTTCGGTGACGAATTTCGAGATGCACGTCTTGCCGGCGCCGCTGGGTCCGGTGACGATGGCCGTGTCGGCGGGTTCACCATTCGTGATGGGCTCGAGGACGCTAGAGAGGTGGTTGACTTCGGCGTCGCGATGCTCAACTTCCCGAGGGACGAACCCGGCGCGGAGAACGCGAGCATCGCGGATCATTGTGTTAGTAAGTGACTGGTTCTGCGCCAGGCCATAAATACGTGACCGGGTTGTTTCCGGAAAGCAAATCTCACCAATTGGCCATCGGTTGAATACCGGGTCTCTTTGTGGTGATTTGGAAGGAATCTGTCGTGGTGGCTTTTCGGAAGTTCACGGAAACACGAACCTTCCTGAATAGCAAATATCCCCTTGGGTTTAAATATCCAAATTGCGATGTATCGCCTGTGACACCCAACGAAAACGACCCTGTCACCAACGTGCCGACCGTCGAGGTGCAAAGCCCCACCGGAAGCCTTGACGTGAACGCCCTTATCAAATCAAACGGGGAAGACGATCCGTTTGCTGGCCTGTTCGAGGATACTACTGGAGGCTCCGATACGACATCCGGTCCAACCACAAACCAACAAAATACCGATGTCGTCGATCTCGGAAAAGACCTCCTCGCCGGATATGCCGACTGGAAAGGTGGACAAGTTGATCATGATCCACACGACGATCCACTTCGTTACCTTTGGCACGACGCCCCTGAACTCATTATCGCTGCTGCTGTGGCAGGCTATTTCACATACAAGGGCGCTCAAGGACTTGGTGGCCTAGTTTCATCTGGTTCAACAACAGATGAGACCGGCACGTCGACGCAGCCGCGTCTCCCTCTGGAAGATCGGCCGTATCGGGTGTTTGTGAGTCACTCGTGGAAGTACTCCGAACAACGTGAACGTATTGAGGAGTTCCTCGATGATGAAAATCAGCTGGACTGGCAGAACTTCAGTGTCCCAGAGGACGATCCGATGGAGTTTGAAGATAAGAATGATCTTCGTCAGCAGCTCTATCAGCAGGTTGGGCAGGCAAATGTGGTCGTCGTCGTCGCTGGGATGTACGTCTCGCACAGCGAGTGGATCGAGGAGGAGGTTGAGATGGCAGACCATTTCGAGAAACCTATTATCGGTGTGCGACCGAACGGGAACGAGCGACTTCCAGCTGTGGTAAAGGAGGAAGCCGATGAGATTGTCGGTTGGCGGCAGAAGTCTATCGTGAACGCCATCGCGAAGCATGCATGATTCACCCTCGGTCGAGTATGGCCCAAGACAGAGGGATTGCAGTACACGATCTTCACCCAGACGGCCAGAGCGTGATAAGACGCTCATCAATCAGTACAGGCACTACGCAGAAAGCGCAATGGCGACCGAACAGCGTTTGGATCTGAACTGTTTCTACGGTCCCCTATTCTTAGGATGGCGCAAAGCATCATTCGCCGACACCTTAGCGGAATATGTCTGAACCAACTGACGAGACCTCTGGCGAGAGCGAGCCGAATAATGCAAATCTTGGCGAAAATACCGAGGACAAAGACACGCCTGAAACAGAGCCGGAACACCCCGAAGAGGTTACTGGGGGAGACCCGGCCGAATCGGCCGAGCCCAATGCCGTAGAGAATGGGCCGTTAACAAATCTGAACGACGAAGAGACGGATCGCTTGATGGATCAATACATCCACTATGGGGAGGTGGCAATCGAGACTGCGAATCAGCGGGTTCAGATGAACCGATTTTTCGGCTTGATTTTGACGTCGATACTAGCCGGACTCTTCGCTCTCGCCCGAGGAAATTTGACGACTACGAGTGCTGCAATCGTTCTATTCGCCTCTGGATTTGGAAGTCTGATCTGTTACTTTTGGTATCAGAGTTTACAGTCGTATCGCCGGCTGAACAAGGCCCGATATGCTATTCTCAACCAAATCGAGTCTGCCCTTCCTGTCCGAATGTATCTTGATGAATGGCGATACCTCAAGCGGGAAAAGCCCGATCCGGAAATCGTTGAGCCCCGACCTGATGACGACCCTGATCACCGCTCGCATACGATTGTCGAACAGTGGTTTGTCCGTCTCCTTGCCGCTGGATATCTTACTGTCGGAGGATACGCTGGTGGGTTCATTCTAACTCCTTTGCTCACGAGTGCAGGCTATTCCCTGCCGTCTCCGACCACAGTCGGGCTAATAATCGGTGCAACCGTTATGGCTGGTTCGATAGGGCTATTCTGGACGCGGAGCTGATGACACCTACTATGAAACGATTCGATATTGGAGACACGGTCCGAATCGATATCCCGGACGAGACAGATCCAGATCACGAGCGCCTCCATGGACGTCGAGGAACAGTCGTTGAGATCATCTCAGACGATGCGGGAGCTGTGACTGATGATCAACGAGAGGGCTATCTTTTTCGGGTTGAAATCGCTAATGGTGACACCGTTGACGTCCGCTGGCGGGATCTTCGGCCAGTTTGATTGACTATTGTCTGGTGCCACCTCTGTAGGGAGGTCACTAAACACTAAGTTCGCGTACTGAATACATCTCGGCATTACGATGCTCTCACTTCCTCCGCTTGTCGATAACGCCAACAGAACACTAGAAGACGCTTACAAGCGGATCATTCCCCAGATCGAGGAAGGCCGTATCGCAACTGGCTACTTTTATCTCTCAGGATTTGACCTCTACCGGGAAGACCTTGAAAACTTGGCTGACCCCGATGATCTCGGCCACGCTCCGCTTCGGATTTTGATGGGTCGTCAGACGAATAGGGGAACTGCTGACGAAATCGGTGAGGGACAGAATCTCAAAGAGGAACTCAAAAGAGAAGTGAGAGAAAGCATCTCGGAGCTGAATAACGCTCAGATCGGCCGACTAGACCGGCTACGAGACTTTATCGCCGAAGGCGAGGTGAGCGTCCGTGTGCGAAATCCTGAAAACGGTTACTTCCACGCAAAGGGTGCATCATTTCGAGCGCCACTCGAAGATGACGAAGATTGGGGACACGACGGGGATGAAGACACCCGCCCATGTGCTACAGTTGTCGGCTCCTCGAACTTCACCAAGAGCGGCCACCAGAACAACATCGAGCTGAACCTCACGAGTCAGGATCGACACAAGGCCGAAGCGTTCGAGGAGTGGTACGACAACCAGTGGGCCAACGCCGAGGAGTTCAGTGAGGAAATCATCCGAATCATCGAGAACAGCGAGGAGTACCAGGACTGGAAGGAACAGCAGGAGGACGAGTCCGACCAGGAAACGTCATCTGAGGAGCTGGGCACGTATCTCGAACCGTTCGAGCTCTACAAGCTGCTCGCCTACGACGAACTGAGTGGGAACGTCAACATCCGTGACAGCCCACTGTACTACTTCCAGAAGCTCGGGTACGAGAGTGCAAAGGAGAAGCTCTCCCAGTTCAACGGGTGCATCGTCTCCGACTCGGTCGGCCTGGGAAAATCATTTATTGGGGGTGAACTCCTCCACGACTACCGTCAACGTGGCGACCACTGTCTCCTCATTGTCCCGGCCAACCTGACTGATCAGTGGGAAGACCTACTCCAGAACGACACTGACGAAGACGGCAATCCGTACTTCGGGTTAGAGGTAGACGGCACGCACCTTGACGTGATGAGTATCAGCAAGTTCCAGAATCTCTCCTACGACGAGGTGCAGGACCTCAAAGACGAGTTTGACGTCCTGCTTATCGACGAGGCTCATCGGTTCCGGAACTACGGGAAGTGGCGACCGAATCCGGACCACGATGATGACTACAAGGGGACGCGACGACACGCGAATCTCAGGCAACTCCGCGGAAAGACGATGATTATGCTGACCGCGACCCCGATCAATAACAGCGCTACCGACCTAAAGAACCTCATCAGCTTGTTCACCAGCCCGGAGGAACTTCGGAACAAGGCGTCACTCGACTTTGATGCGTTCGACGAATATATCGAACTCTCGGAGACGCGAAAACGCATCGCATCCGGGAAAGAGGAGGTCGGCGACGACGAACAGCAAGAAATCACCGAGCAGCTACAGCGACACTCCTCTGAGATTTCGAATATCCTGAACGAAGTGATGGTTCTCCGGACGCGCAAGCACGTCAAAGATCAGATTCAGGACAGCGAAGACTTCGAGATGAGCTTCAAGCCGCCGAAACTCAACAAGCAACAGTACTCCCTGCCGGCGGCCTACCAGCCAATATATCGGATGCTTCCCGACGTGATGGACGCCCTCCACCTTCCCCACATCACAGTCAAAAACCCGAAAGCGGGGAGCACTCTGAAAGCTCTCTACAAGCTGAACCTCCTCAAACGGCTCGAGTCCTCAACGTACGCGTTCGTCCAGTCGATCGAGACGCTGCATCAGAGCGAACGCCAGCTTCTCGGCCTTCTTGGTGAACTCCCCGAGGACGAAGACATCGATATGCTCCGAACTGTTCGGGAGGGGGATGACTCTGAACTCGGTGACTTTGTCGAAGGAGCCGACGCTGCTGAAGATCTCGAACAAACACTCGAAGAATTCGGTTTCGATACCACCGCTATTCAATCGGAAGAAGGAGCTGATACCGAGGGAGATGAACTGGCAGACGCCACCATCGGCGAGGTGAAGACGTACATCAGGGAGGACCTCACCCTTCTCTCGTATTTCCTCTCGCAGTTCATCGGTGATGTCGCCCGTGATGCGGGTGATGTGAGCGATTATGCGGTTTCCACGCGGCAATGGCTCGCTGACCACGGCGCTGGTGTCCTCCCAGATATTCCTGAAGAAGAGATGAATCCGATTCTCTACCCGAATAGTGACCTGAGCGAAGTCGACCCCGCCACACGCGACTTTTACGAGGCCGTCTTTTCACTCCGCGAGTTCCGCGACCCGAAGATCGACCGACTTGCAGATGTCCTCTCTGATCACGACCAGAAGGTGCTCATCTTCACGCAGTATCGAGCAACTGCAGACTACGTCTATCGAACCCTCTGTGACAACGCGGATTCACCACTTACCGAGGCGAACAGTGCCGTCGTCAAGGGTGGCGACGAGAATAAGCAGGACATTATTCAACGCTTTGCCCCTGAGGCGTCAGGCTATCAGCAAACGCTCGCCGAGTCGGGGGATTCAGAGCTACAGTACGTAGTGGCCACTGACACGCTGAGTGAAGGGGTTAATCTTCAGGACGTTCATGTGGTGGTCAATTACGACCTGCCGTGGAACCCGATGCGGATTGTCCAGCGTGTCGGGCGAGTCGACCGGATTGGGAGTACCGCCGAGAAACACGTCCACAACTTCTACCCGGACGGCGACATCGAGGCGGCGATTAAGCTCCTGAAACGTCTGCAGGCAAAGATCAACGATATCGCGCTCATCGTCGGAAAGGAGAACAACATCCTCGATCCGAACGAAGACCAGATTCTCGAAAAGACAGGTGTAGACACGGAGAAGACAATCGGGGAATTACAGGTAGACGAGATTGAGGACTCTCTCCAGAAATCCCGTGAAATTGACGATGTGAATGAACTCGACGACACGAGCAAGAATCCGCTCCTCCGCAACGCTGGGAGTAATGAACACGCTGCGTTCGAACGGTACCTTCTGAAGCGAGAACTGAACGAGGATTACGACCTGACCGCGGAAGACTTCGAGTACGCTGAGGACTTCTTCGATGACCCGCCCGAAGAACGGGAATTCCTCTACACGAATGTAACTGACCACGATGCCGGTCCTCGTCCGGGGGTGTTCGCCCTTGCCCACCTCTGGTTCGACGATGATGACCACGAGTCCCCGCTTGGTCGCGTCCGTCGTGCTTTCTACTACAAGCCCTTCGCCGACGAGGTCAAAGAGCGGCCCGTGAGCACGCTCAACATTGACCCTTCAGTTGACGGCGACCCGATTACCGGAAATCCAGATACGGTGTTATCGAATCGCGGCGAAATTCAAGCAGTGCTTGACGAGCGTCTTGAGGTGATTCGAGAGGGCCAAGTTGAGGGTGCTTTCAAACAGGGAGAGGCCTTCTCGAAGGAACAAGAGACGATCCTCGATTTCATCAGTCACTACGTTCAGCCGAATCACGGCGATGAGCCGGCTCCTGTCGAAGAGTTCGAAACGATAGAAGAATGGGCTAACGACATCGAAGAGCGGCTGCAGGAAGTAAAGCTGGCGAACACGGATGAAGACCGAATTTTACGGGAGATCTTTCGCCAAAACGAGCAGTATGACTCCTTCCCAGAGTGGCAGACTGTGGAGTTTCTCAGTCAGCTTGGGGAGTTCTTGGAAGAGAACGTCGAAGCCTCTACTGAATACCAGACAAAACTGATGGGAGAGAGTGATGTACAAGCGAAGCTCGTATGCTGGGGGGTTGTCGGACAGTGATTTGGGAGCTACGGTAGGGGCCCCTTCTGATCCAGCAGATCATATTTCTCCAAGACCAGATCGAAGTACATCTCGTCCATCAGCTTCGGATTCTCAACGCGATGGAAGTCGTCGAGGACAAACTTCACGTCACGACGTTCCAGGCCATACGCGTGGAATGCGGCCGCGTCGATTTCAGCCTGTAATTCTCTGCGTTCTTGATCTTCTACCGCTGCCTCGATTCCGCCGAGTCGCTCACGCATTTCTTTGAATTCTTCTCCGTAACAGTTCAACCGGGCAGCTCGTTCAGCGATATAATGGAACCAGTCATCTCCATCGGTGAGGCGTGGTAGCTGGGATTCCAATAGCTCGCGCTTGACGATGTGCGTCTCGACTTTGGTTCGCATCAGGAAATCGAACGCAATGCTGTTCAGGAGCCCCGTTGCCACGAAGAGTTCTTGATCCGTAAATCGCCGGACGTAGGGTGACCGAAGTGGGGACTCTGTGAGGTGTTCCTCTTCCGGCTCAATAGCGAACGGCTTGAACGTGTTAATGGTGTGGAGACAAATGACGTCCTTCGGAAGTACCGTCGCTATTATCGTCCGCTCGTCCCGGGATCGAGAAACGTCTCGAATGCCGATTCGGTATTCAGTACAATCGAGCAGGACATCTTCTTCCTCAAGTCCGTGACCACGGTGTTCTTCGAGTAGTTCATCTACGAATTGAACTTGAGACTTGCTCGTCTCTGAACCTCCAAAGGCGTCGTAGATTGCCCGTTTGAGATTACCCCTGTTGAATTTCTTCTCTCGAACACGGTACTGAGCACTATTCGGTGGATCGTACATCCCCCGACTCCAGTACTGCGGTCCATCTAACGCTCCTGTGTGGGTATTATCGTACTGGAACTGGTGGATATTTTTGCCGCCGTAGACGGGATAGTCGGCCTCCTCCGGCGATGTCAAGAGCCTATCCTTATCAGTTGATTCAACGAACTCCTTAGTGAGCATATCAACTGTCCAAGTCTCCTCTAAATCTTCACCCAAGGAAGGCTGCTCAACTACCTTCTCCAAGACGCTTACTTCGATCTGCGAGGTGATGGATGGGAAGATTCCCCCTTCTGGAGAATAACTGACGAGTACGTCGCGCGGAATGTTGACTGCCTCATCTTCGATCCTGTAGACTATATCCATGTCACGTTGGTTGAATATCCCCCGAAGAGCTGATGTCTTCCCCCCATATTCGAACGTCAGAATCGCGAACCGGTATCTATCGTCGATAGCCTCAAAGATACCCTTGTTCTCGAACCCGATGAGATTCTCCACGTCCGTGTGGTCCAGCAGATGCATTCGGAGGTCTTTCCCCATTACTCCCCCGAAGATAGTACCGGGGAGGAGTAGACTCACCTTCACGCCGTCTCTGGAGAGTCTGAAGACCCGCTCAAGAAAAAGAGCCGAAAGTTCGTTCTTTGTCGGCATCGTTCGACCGCCCACCACTGGAGATTGGAGCTTATAAACATCTCCCTGCGTGAAGAAGTCTGCCTGAGTTTCCATTGATTCCTTGTAGTCCTCCCATTCCCACGCAACTTCAGGGCTTGAGAGGAGGTCTTCCATCACACCGTCTTTTTCCTCCGACGGATAGGTACGGAACTGCTCATCGTTGCGGATGAAGAAGTCGTCGCGATTCGCGTAGAGCATGTCCCATGGTGGGTTCCCGATGAACACGTCGAATCCACCTTTCTCGAAGACGTCGGCGAACTCCAACGGCCAGTGGAAGGGTGACCACTCCCGAATTTCCTCGATCGTTATGTCGTCAAAGCCAGCGTCTTGGAATTCTCGCCGAAGGATCTTGTCAAATTTGTCCCGGTGTCCCTCTATTCTGTCTTCTGCCTCTTTCCGCCATTCTTGGGCTTCAACACTGGTCTCCGCTTTCTTGTGCTTCTTGATGGCCTCTTTCACGTCCTCAAAACGAGTTTTCACCTCCCAAGAATCGAGATCGCTGTCTCCGTCTTCGTTACTCTCGATGTCCGTATCGAGTTGACCGATTAGGCTGTTGCCCCGTCGTACGTTGAAATCGATGTTGGGGAGCGGCTCCACCTCGCTCGGTTCATCCTCGATATCAGCGACCATCGACAACCAGAGCCTGAGCTTGCAAATCTCAACAGCACCTTCGTCGATATCGACTCCGTACAAATTGTTGAGAATGGCCGTTCGCTTTGCGTACAGTGATGAGGAGCCTTTTCCAGACTCAATTTCCTCTATCTCTTCTCGCGTTCTGGATTCTAGCTCCCAGCCTTGCCCTTCAGCTTCGAGCCGCTGGAAATACTCAATGCATTGC